>JAJFHK010000186.1 GCA_021775655.1 Filomicrobium sp.
CATCCCGCTTGGCTTATCAAAGAGCATGAATTGTCCTTGCGCGAGGCCGCCGACAAGCTACAGCGTTACATTGAGGATCTTGACGCCGCCCGTGATCGTGCAATCGTCATCCGCGACGAAATTCAGAACAGGCTGGCTGAAGCGACGAATGATAGAATGTACGCCTTGGCAATCGTTGCAGGAATTTTCTTGCCCTTGAGTTTTGTGACGGGATTACTTGGCATCAATGTCGGCGGAATGCCGGGTGTTGATGACACATCAGCGTTCTGGCTGACTTGCTTGATGTTGATTATCCTGCTTGCAGGTGAAATCTACTTGTTCCGGCGAATGAAGTGGATCTAGCAAATCAATCATTTTGGCGGTCGTAGGGCGGAGTAGCGCTGCGCAATCCACCAACTTCTTGCCGCGTTCGGCTTGAAGCTGCGGGTTACACTACGCCAACCCGCCCTACAGGTTCTGTTTAATGAATCCGCGCTACTTGCTCACGAACGGGACGACTGTTTCACGCGGCTCCTCCAAATTGGATGCCACACTTTTTCTGTATCGCGGCCTGCTCGATGGCGTCCTTTTGCCCCTTGAGTTTAGCTAATTCGGCTGCCGTTTGCCCATCTCCGCCTGACACCATAAATGCTGCGGGCCAGAAAAGTACGACAGCGACACCAGTTGCAATGGCGTCGTTCGAGGCTTTCTTGTCTTGAACACCGGCCATTGATGCGGCTGCCGAAGAAACTCGTTGTGCTTCCGCTGCAAGTTGACTGCAATCGTAGTCTTGATAGACTATCGGTGATACGTATGAAGGCGTAATATTCTCGGCGGACGAAGCACAACCGCTCACGATGACCGCCACAAGTAATGCAAATAATGATTGTTTTCGCACACGACACCCCCAGCCCGATTCCAAATGATTTAAATCAGTACAATTAGCATTATCGGCTGTCGTCTGCTGTCACAACAAATTTCGCTGTTTACTAACACATGGCGGCCCGTAGCAGCTCCCGAACGCGCAGACGCAACTGCACTAATTCATTGAGTGGGTGCCGTGCTTCAAGGCTCCGTTTGCCTTACTCTATGCGCACCTCCTTTATTTCCGTAATAGTGGCACACGGTCCAGCCCGTCACTCGCCTCGTTGTTTCGAGCGCAGTTGCGAAGCTTTTACCATGTCGGCGGTCGCTTTCGTGAGTTCACCGATCGAAGAATACGCTGCGGCGCGAAGCTCATGGGCTCTGACGTTATCGGGTGCCAACTCGATAAGGCGCGAAAAATCCTCAATCGCCTCGTGGTACCTTCTGCGCTTTCCAAACAGAAAACCACGGTTGAAAAGCGCATATGTATTGTCCGGCTCGAGTTTTATCACCGAGTCAAAATCTTCGAGAGCGGCATCCAGCCGGCCGAGCGCTGACCGTGCGTTCCCTCGATTTGCCATTGCCATCGCGAAATTTGGGTGCCGATCCAAGGCGTTCGTGTAGTCGCGGATTGCGGCCTCGAATTCGCGCCGCCGAAAATGTGCGTTGCCACGGTGATAAAAGGGTAACGCGGCCGCCGGCCGTATCTTGATGGCGAAGGTCAAGTCCTCGATGGCGCGATCGAGATTACCTGAATTGTAATGGCGAAGCCCAAGATTCGTATGAAACTCAGAGTGGTTTTTATGGTCGCGAAAGGGGTCATGCGTAGTCGCCCCACGTCCGACTGGGTGTTCACCCTTATTGGCTTGCGCGGTCGAGGCGCCAATAAGGCTACTGATGCAAATTGCAGCCAAGAATATTAGGCAAGCGTTCATCGTTGACAACACCGAGTCATTCCCTCTCGTTGGGAGACTGGGGCAAGTGCGCCCTTGCCTCACTGAATTGTCATGCACAAACTTTGCTATTCGAAGTAACGATTAATTCGGTACTCTGCGAGTCAATTTCTTCGCGCTTTCCGACGAGTTCCCGACTGCCAGCATTCAGATGTGCCGATCCGATCAATGACAATTTTCCCGGCAGCGTGCCGATGCGGACGAGACGGCGCCCAGCAAGTTCGCTTGGAGCAGGGGCCTTTAGCGCAATGGCCATAGCCGACCTGTCGGGAGACGCCCTCGCGCCAAGGCATAGTGTGAGCGAATGCAGATCCCGAAACGATCAGGGCGGCGAGATACACAGCGATTTGTATTGCGAACCTTCCTAGCGGCATTGTCTATTCCTCAGGGAAAAATTGATTGAACAAAGTTGGAAAACGAGTTGGTCCGCGATCACTCCTTGACGAATCGAGCTTGGATCGCATCCCCGTGGGGGTCCTTGCCGGTCAGCACGATTTTTGAGCCTCCGGGCAATGCTTCTTTGAGGTCGGCCGTGATCGTATTGCCCGAGATGGCGGGCATGATCACCTTCGTACCGGCATCGGTCTGGACGACAACTTTGAAGTTTGCGCCGTCGAGGTCCAGGGGCTCATGGTGTTCCGTGACGTGGAAGACAAGCGTCGTATCGGACACCACCAATTCAACGCCGTGATGGCTGTCATCCTCGAAGAATTTTCCGCCATGCTGTGGCCCGTGGTTGTCGTGATCCACTTTGCCCTGTGCATGGTCATGACCGTGACTATGCGCGTGGCCGTCGCCGTGTTTTTCGCCGTCCTCGGCTGCAATTGCCGCTTGCTGCGCGGCGAGCAATAGAAGCACCGCGAGTACACGTTTAATGATGGTATTTGACTTGGACATTTGTATTCCTCCTTCTATTCAGTCGGGCTTCTCTGGTCGTATTTCCGTTTCCTGCTCTAGACTGGAGCCACATTTCCGATTCTACTCCGCCGCAGCGTGCGACGAAGCGCGCACGTCATCGACGATCGAGGCGGTCAGCTGTTGGGGACCGAACCATTTGTAGAGCGCGGGGATGACGAGCAGCGTCAGGATTGTCGAGCTGACGAGACCGCCGACGACAACCGTTGCAAGTGGTGCCTGTACTTCGCTTCCCGTACCGGTGGCATAAAGCAGTGGGATCAGACCCAATGCGGTCGTGAGTGCGGTCATCAGGACCGGCCGCAGACGCATGCACGCGCCCTTCACGCTGGCATCGTCGATGTCTTCTCCCTCATCGACCAGCGCGTTCAAGTATGTGACGAGCACCATCCCGTTCTCGAGTGCGATTCCGAAAAGTGCAATGAATCCCACCGATGCTGGTACGGATAAATTAAGGTCTGCCAGCCAGAGCGCCACGACACCGCCGACCAGAGCGAGCGGAATGTTCAACATGATGAGGATCGAGCTTCGCAGGGAACCGAAGTTCATGAATAGAAGCAGAAACACGAGCCCGAGCGTGATCGGCACTACTATGGATAGTCGATTGTTTGCTTCTTGCTGGAGCTCGAACTGACCTCCCCATTCCACAAAGTAACCGGAGGGAAGCTCAACCTTCTCAGAAATCAGTTTCTGGCCCTCTTCAACGAATGATCCGATGTCTCTGCCACGGACGTTCGTTTGAACGGTGATGAACCGCTGATTATTCTCACGCGTGATCTGCCGCGGCCCCACGATCTCTTCAATTTGCGCAATTTCATGTAGGGGTAGAAGCACTCCCGATTGAGAGCGAATGACGAGTTCCCGAATCGCTTCAGGGGTCGATCTCGCATCGGGCACATAACGAACCAGGATGTCGAACCGCTTTATGCCTTCGAAAATCTGACCAGCTTTCTCACCGCCAATGGCCGCACGCACAGCGGACTGCACCTCGTCTATATTGAGCCCGTATCTTGAGATCTTCACTCGATCGACGACAATGCGGAGTTGAGGCGTTCCCGTCACCTGATCCTTCTGCACGTCGGCGGCACCCTGAACTGCTGCGATGAGACGTTCGATCTCCGTCGCCTTCGCCAAGAGAACATCCTGTGCGGGGCCGAAGATTTTTATAGCCAGCTCGGCTTTGGTTCCCGTCAGCAGCTCATCTACAGCGGCGGCAATAGGCTGAGTGAAATTGAACTGCGCCCCGGGAAAGCTTTCGAAGGAATGGCTCATGGCGGCGAATAACTCTTCCGGTGATCGCTTGTTCAGCCACTGATCCGGAGGCTTCAGGCCGACAAATGCTTCCGCGCTATTGACCGGGTCGGCATGGGCACCGACTTCGCCGCGTCCGATCCGTGTCACAACACGTTCGACCTCAGGAAATTGCGAACGCAGCCGCCGTTCAAATCTCAGAATGATTTCTTTGGATTCCTCCAATGCAATCGAGGGTGCCATCGTTACGCGGACGAGGAGATCACCCTCGTTCAGGCGCGGCACGAACTCCGAACCCAGCTGCGGAAAAATGGCCAGTCCCGTGGCCAACATCCCTACCGCAAGGCCGATTGCGAGTATCCTTCGTCGAACGAATAGAACGATCAGCGGGCGGTAGAGGCCAATGAGCGCGTTGATGACACGGTCTGCAAAGTGTGGGCCTTGCTTCTCTTTGCTCTCGTCCACTCGCTTCATCAGCAGCTCCGAAATGACCGGAGCAATTAGAATCGCGAACACGAGCGATCCGAGCATTGCCAGCGACACTGTAATTGCCAGTGGCTTGAACGTTTTACCCTCGACACCCTGAAGGGTGAAGAAGGGAAGAAAGACGACGATGATAATGGCGATGGCGAAACCGATTGGCCGGACGACTTCCGCGCATGCGCGTGCGACCACTTGGCGTTTTGTGAGTGCGGGATGACTTTGGCGCAGGTAGCGATCGACATTTTCGACGATGACGATAGCCCCATCGACCATCATCCCGATGGCAATGGCAATGCCGCCCAGTGACATGAGATTTGCCGACAACCCCATAACGCGCATCAGGATGAACGCCACCGCGATGGAGAATGGGATTGCCAGTGCCACAACGAGGCTAGGTCTCAGTCCGCCCATGAAGGCGAGCAGAATAATCACGACGAGGCCCACGCCCTGGATGAGCGCTTCATTCACCGTCGCGACACTGCGTAGTACCAACTTCGATTGATCATAGTAGGGCACGACGCGAATGCCGGGCGGCACCGCCTCCTCAATCTTCGCGAGCCGTTCCTTTACTGCTGCTATGACGTTCGTCGTGTTGGTTCCGATCAGTTTCAGGACCAGGCCCGCAACTGCCTCACCTTTGCCGTCGAGCGTCGCGAGACCTTGGCGCACCTCCCCGCCGATCCTGACATGCCCGACATCGCGCACCTTGACTGCAACGCCGTCGACGACCTTGAGGACGACACTCTCGATATCCGGGATATCGCGCGCCAGTCCAACGGAGCGCACAAGAAACTGTTCTGAATTCTTGACAATGTACTGCGCGCCGACGTTCCCGTTGTTGACGCGAACCGCGGCAATGATGTCGCCGATAGCGAGGTCATATCGAATAAGGGCATCGGGGTTGACTGTGACATGAAATTGCTTGACCTCGCCCCCTAGTGACAGAACCTCAGTTACGCCAGGAACGGTTTGAAGGTTGAACTTGATGATCCAGTCCTGGATCTCTCGGAGTTCTTCGCCGCTGCGGCGGCCTGTTTCGTCCTCGACGAAATAGAATAGGATCTGCCCGAGCCCGGTCGTGATCGGTCCCATTTCAGGCTCGCCGAAACCTTCCGGAATTTCCTCTCGGGCCACCTGTATGCGCTCACCGACCAATTGGCGCGCGAAGTAGATGTCTGTGGAGTCCTCGAAATAGACATTGACGACGGAAAGACCGAAATTGGAGATT
>JAJFHK010000187.1 GCA_021775655.1 Filomicrobium sp.
GCAGCCGCCGTCGCCTTGTCGGATTTCTGGACACCCGACCAGTCACGCTTCACTCCGATCCACAACAAGAATGGAGATGCCACAAAGATCGATGACCACGTGCCGATGATGATGCCAAACAGCATAGCGAAGGCAAAACCCTTGATGACTTCCGTGCCAAACACGTAGATCGCCCCGACCGCAAGCAGCGTGGTTCCCGACGTCAGCACCGTGCGTGACATAGTCTCGTTGATCGACAGGTTCATCAACTCATCTAGCGCCATCTTCTTGTAGCGTCGCAGGTTCTCGCGAATACGGTCGAACACCACCACGGTATCGTTGATTGAGTAGCCAGCCAGCGTCAGCAGCGCTGCAACTTCACTCAAGCCAAAATCCAAATTGAGCAGGCTGAAAACGCCGAGCGTAATGGTGATATCGTGCACTGTTGCGATGATAGCGGCAACCGCGAACTGCCACTCAAACCGAAACCAGATGTAGAGGAGGATGCCGAGCATGGCGAACGTGACCGCCAAAACACCCGCCCACTGGAGTTCACCTGAAACGGCAGAACCCACGACCTCTTGCCTGCGGATCTCAATACCCTCACCAAGCGCATCCTGAACCTTTTGAGCCGCTGCTTGCTGCGCACGCTCCGCATCGACGTCCTCTGTCGCAGGCTGTTGCTCGACCCTGATCAGCGCATCGCTAACCTTATCGAGCTGCTGAATCTGAACGTCACCAAGTCCCAGTCCTCCAATCCGTTGACGCAGTTCGCCAATATCGAGAACGCCTGGTTTCCCATCGGCTTGCTCTTTGGCCTGGATCTCGAACAGCGACCCGCCCTTGAAGTCGATACCAAAGTTGAGCCCGTGAACCGCCAGAAGTGCAATCGAAGCCAAGAAAACCCCGACCGTAATCGACACACACGTGCTCCGCGCGCCCATGATCGGAAAGATTTTCTTGTGCGGCCAAAAGTCGACGCCTGTGAACATTGGCTTGTCCTTATATACTTTTGATTAGAGCGGCGCCGGAATCTTACGGGTCTTCTGACGATCGACCCATGTAACCACCATGAGACGAGTGACGAGAAACGCCGTAAATACCGTGGCAAAGATGCCGAGCGACAAAGTCACTGCAAAGCCGCGAATTGGCCCGGCCCCAAGCCAGAACATCACGATTGCAGCAATCAGCGTCGTTAAGTTGGAGTCGATGATGGTTGCAAACGCGCGCGAGAAGCCGCTGTCGATCGCCGAAATCGGCTGCTTGCCGTTCCGCATCTCTTCGCGGATACGCTCATAGATCAGCACGTTAGCATCAACCGCCATGCCGACCGTCAGGATAAGACCTGCGATACCCGGCAGCGTCAGCGTTGAGCCGATCGCCGACATGGTACCGATGATAAGCAGCAGGTTCACAATCACGGCCAGCAGAGCAAAGCCGCCGAATAGGCCGTAGGCGAAGAACATGAAGCCCGCGACCCCTATACCGCCGACAAGCGCCGCCATTTCGCCAGCTTCAATAGAATCGTGCCCCAGTGACGGTCCAACGGTGCGCTCTTCAATAATCGTAAGCGTTGTCGGCAAAGCACCCGACCGCAACTGCACGGCCAAGTTATTCGCCTCCTCTACCGAGAAGTTGCCGGAGATCTGACCCGACCCGCCGAGGATCGGTTCGCGGATGACCGGTGCCGAGACGATATTAATGTCCCGTTTTCCGTCGATCACACCGTTATCGAGTACGATGGCGAACGGGCGACCGACGTTCTCGGCGGAGAATTTTCCAAACTGGCGGGCGGCCTTCTGATTGAACCGGAAGGCAATGATGGGCTCATTGGTATTCTGGTCAAAGCCCGGCTGTGCGTCGACGAGATCCTCTCCGTAAACGACGGGTGTCTCTTTAATGACAAGCTCACGGGAGGGGTCTTCCAGTTCCGGATAGACGACGTAGCCAATCGGCGTCCGCGTCTGACGGGCTTCTTCCCCGCTCAAAGTGTCGTGCACAGCGTGAAACGTCAGTCGCGCGGTCTGACCAATCAACTTTTTGAGCGTCGTGGTATCGTCGAATCCGGGCACCTGGACAAGTATTCGGGCAGCACCTTGGCGAACGATCAAGGGGTCGACGTTCCCAAGTGAGTCAATTCGCCGGCGAATGACTTCGATGGCGGCCCCCGCGGCATGCGTAAGCCGCTCCGTCATGCCAGCCGCTGTCGGTCCAACTTGTATTGAACCATCAGAATTTTGTGTTACCTCAAGGTCGTAACCTGACGTCCCCACCAGCGCGTTGCCAAGCGGCTGCGGCAATTGACGCAGAACGCGCAACGCGTCTTCGGCCTTCGCCTCATCGATGAGCTTCACCAGCCAGCCACCAGCGGACTTCTGAAGCCGATGTTTGATCCTGGCGTCAAGAAGCTGTTTTCGGACATCGCCTCGCAAGGATTTCAGCCAATCCTTACGCAATTCTTCAGCGTCCATCTGCAAAAGCAGGTGGGCACCCCCCTTAAGGTCAAGACCGAGTTTCAATTGGCTGCTCGGCAGAAACCCCGGCCAGTAATTCTTCAGCGTGCCCTCAGACAAGAGATTGGGTAACGTCGCTACAACGCCCCACAGGCAGACAAGTGCCACGATTGCAATCTTGAAACGGCTGAAATGCAGCATTGAGCCCTGCACACTTTCTCTAAATTATGGAACCAATCCGGTGGCGATGAAGTCACAGGGAGGGAACCTATGCCCCGGCACCCCGGGAGCTATCGCCCCTCTCCCCAAAAGTTCGAATTCTACTTATGACTGGTCTTTGACCGGCTCACCTTTTGAGCGCACGTCCATCAGTGTCGACTTCAGCACGCGCACTTTCATCTGGTCGCTGAGCTCGACCTCAACCTCGTCCGAACTATCTGGAACCTTCGTCACGCGCCCAACAAAGCCGCCCGACGTCACAACCGTATCTCCGCGGCGCACCTTCGAGATCAGCTCCTGGTGCTCTTTGGCGCGTTGCTGCTGGGGGCGGATCAACAGGAGATAAAAGATCCCCACCATGAGCAGCATCGGGAGCAGCACGCCGAGGCCACCAAGAGGATCGGCCTGGGCCGGCACATATGCGGGAATAATCAACATCGCCTGTAATCGCGTCCTTATACTTCAATTGAGGGTTGAACCAGCGTTCCAGAACAGCGAATACGAAGCTTCGCGCCGGGCTGCAAGCCCCGCTCTGAAGGGCTCGCCGCTCAGTCCACTAAGATGCGTGCGTTATCGAGCCGGAATATAGGCTGAAGGGGGCACAATGCAACAGAAGCACGCGGCCGCAGAGTCGCATGAGTCAGCCAGTCACTGGAAGCCCTGGCCACCGAGACCTTCAGCACGCTAAGTAAACTCATCCACTGACAAAACAATCGAGAGTCCAGACAATCCCCATGGCCGAGAAGCCCCTTCCCGACGACAAGACCGAAAATTCGCTAGCCCGAATCGCAGCCGCCCTTGAGCGAATGAGCCCTGAACCACCCCCCTTGCCGGTCTTTGCGGCCGCTGAAGCCTTTGTATGGCGCCCCGACGCGGAAACCTTCGCTCCGATTCACAAAATCAACCGCATACCTCTGAAGCTCCTCAAAGGGCTCGACCGCTCAGCCGAACAGTTGGTTGCTAATACCGAGCGGTTCGCCGCTGGCCTTCCCGCCAACAACGCCCTCCTGTGGGGCGCACGCGGCATGGGCAAATCCTCGCTCGTGAAGGCCTGCCATGCAGAAGTCAGCCAGTTCGCGGCAAAAATGGGTTATCTCGGCCTAAAGCTTGTCGAGATTCACCGCGAGGACATCGAAACGCTCCCGCGCTGTCTCGCTAATATGCGCGAGTCCGATTGCCGCTTCATCGTATTTTGCGACGATCTCTCGTTTGATCGCGACGACACTTCCTACAAGTCCCTAAAGGCCGTCCTGGAAGGCGGAATCGAAGGCCGTCCGGACAACGTAATTTTCTACGCCACCTCGAACCGGCGCCACCTAATGCCCCGCGACATGATTGAAAACGAGCGCTCTACCGCCATCAATCCGTCCGAAGCGGTTGAAGAAAAAGTGTCACTTTCAGACCGGTTCGGGCTCTGGTTGGGCTTCCATAACGCCAGCCAGGACCAATATCTCGAGATGGTGAACAGCTACGCCGATCATTTCAGTTTGCGGATTGACCCCGATGATCTGCGTCGCGAAGCGCTCGAATGGGCCATGACCCGAGGCGCCCGCTCTGGCCGTGTCGCATGGCAATACATTCAGGATCTGGCCGGGCGCCTCGGCCGCAATTTGGACATCGGGTGAATCGAAATTAACGAGGCTGGAAAAAGTCTTACACGGACATATTGAGGTTACAGTTGCGCTTGGTTAAGAATTTTCACGTATTTGTAACGAGATAGAACGAGACATTCCTTTCTGCCCTGAAGAGATTCCAGGCGCGACGGGTTGTCAGAACACATCGGAATTTGCGACACTCTAAGGGTCAAGTGTCGTTGTTATGAGGCAAATATCACATGCGTATCTCCCATGCTTTTCTGACGACAGCCATCGTATTGGCTGGCCTCACATCCGCTGAGGCTCGAGAAAACATCACCGACGGCGACCTCTCCCGGTCCGATGCGCAGCATACTGCCGCAGTTATCCCAGCCAATCCGTGGGCCGCCGGCAAGCCCCTTCAGACACGCATTCTGAAGATCATTACATCGCGAAAAATGAAAACTCGCGACGCTGACCTGTCCGACCGGTTGGACGAACTCGGCACAGTATACGCTGCCGATTTCAAGGGTCCGCTTTGGCTCAATGACGACCAGCTGTCCGAACGTGCCCAAAACGCGCTCGCCGAAATGCGTCGCGCAGACGAATGGGGACTCGAACCCGCCGAGTACGATATCGCATTGCCAACTGGCAGCCTCTTCGACGACGCGGAGCGCGCGCAATTTGAAGTCGGTTTCACTCTCAACTTGCTCAAATACGTCGATCACGCACGCCGTGGCCGCTTCCGCCCGACGGAAATGAGCCTGTGGTACGAACGCGCCTCAAACAAGACCGACCATATCGAGCTTCTCCGCCATATCGCACTGACGGATTCTCTCGGCTCCCTCCTGACAGCGCAGCATCCCCAACACGAAGGCTTCAAGCTACTCCGCAAGGTCTATCTTCAACGCGCCTTCCCGGATCGCTACACCGCCGATTTTGAAAAGGTCATCGACAACAAGCCGAAACCGATTGTGCTGGACTACGGCAAATCGGTCCGGCGCGGTCAGCGCCATCCGCAAATTTCGAAATTGCGTAACAGGCTGAAGGTACCGGCGGCATCACAAAACGGAGACAACCTCTATGACCGTGACTTGATGAACGCTGTCAATAGCTTCATGCGCACTCAGGGTTGGCGACGCAAGCACGTCTACGACGACAAAGTGCGCAAAGCCCTCAACGAAGCCAACGGCACCCAAGCACGTTCGAAGAAGCAGCGCGTCACCACCATTGATCTCGTTGCCAATATGGAAAAGTGGCGCTGGCTACCGCGCGAACTTGGCGACATGTATGTATGGAACAACCTGCCGACCTACAAAACGCAGATCATCAAGAACGACCGCGTTATCCACGAAGAGCGCATTATTATCGGCAAGACCAAGACACAAACACCGGTCTTTTCCGACACCATGACTCACGTCGTTTTCAAGCCTCAGTGGGGCGTACCCAGCTCGATCAAGGTGAAAAGCCTGTTGCCGCGACTGGCATCCGGAGACCTTGATGTGCTACGCCGCCGCGGCATGCGCATTCAATACGGCGAAGACAAAGTCGTCAGCCCCAGCAAATTCAATTGGAGCCGCACCGACATCAATACGATCCCGATCGTGATGGGCGCAGGCAGCTCCAATCCGCTCGGCCGCGTTAAGTTCATGTTCCCCAACCACCATTCCGTATACATGCACGACACGCCTGACCGTCACCTGTTCAAAAACTCCGAACGTCTCTTCAGCCACGGCTGCATCCGCGTGCGTGACCCCATTCGTTTTGCAGAAGTCATTCTGGGCGAGACGACGAACTGGACCGATAAGAAGGTAAAGGCCCATCTCGCACGTCGGGCAAAGGACAACAATCGCATTGATCTCGACCAGTCGGTCAGCGTCCACAACACTTACTTCACCGTTATTGCCAGCCGCGACGGCAAACTCGAAACGCTTCCAGACATCTACGGCCACGACAAGCGGATCAAACAGGCGCTCGCCGGTAAATCGCTACGCGCCATTGCATCGAATGACCCCGCCCGCATTCAAAAACGCGAAATCGCACAACTGGCAAAAGCCCCGCCAATCTACCGGGTCAGCACCGAGTCCCGCGTCGCAGAGTCGGATTCATTCGGTTACTATCAACCGTTCGGACTTGGCGGACCCAGCTACTACGCTGCTCCTAAGCCCAAGAAAAAGAAGTACTACAAGAAAAAGAAGAAGGCTCATAACTGGTCCCTGAACTCATACCAGAATTACTTCCAGGGCAACTAAGACTCCTTGTCTGACAAACACGCCAGCTCGCGGCGAAGCGAGACAAAAAAAGACCGGTCCAAAAGGGCCGGTCTTTTTCGTTAGATACAGTTTAGCAGAGGCCAGAGGAAATTCGCCTGTCCGTTAGCGCGAATAGAACTCCACCACCAGGTTTGGTTCCATCTGGACCGGATAAGGAACTTCACTAAGTTCTGGTACGCGAAGCAGCTTCGCGGTCAGCTTGCCGTGGTCGACCTCAAGATAGTCAGGAACATCCCGCTCACCGCTCTGTGTCGCTTCAATAACGAGCGCCATCTGCTTGCCCTTATCGCGCACTTCGACGACATCACCGATGCGCACGCGGTAGCTCGGGATCGTTACCCGACGTCCATTGACAGCGACATGACCGTGACTGACGAATTGACGAGCGGCAAACACTGTCGGTACGAATTTCGAACGATAGACAAGCGCATCAAGGCGGCGCTCCAGCAAACCGATGATTTGTTCTGACGTCGAGCCTTTGAGGCGCGAAGCCTCCTTGTAGACGCGCAGGAACTGTTTCTCGGTAATGTTGCCGTAGTAGCCCTTCAGCTTCTGCTTGGCGCGTAGCTGCACGCCGAAGTCGGAAAGCTTACCTTGGCGCCGGTCACCATGCTGGCCCGGCTTAGATTCACGCTTGTTGACAGGGCTCTTTGGCCGGCCCCAGACGTTCTCGCCCATACGACGGTCGAGCTTATGTTTGGCGCGGATGCGCTTGGTCATTCGAAAGCACTCCAAGTTTCGAGTAATTGCGTATTTTTGGAGCGCCCCCTCCTCTGCGCCACCCCCCGGAGGAGATAGCGCCGACAGGCCGGATTCGGTGACCAGCACCCCGAAAAGAGGTGCCACGCCGAAAACTGCCGCGGGTGCGCAAAATACGAAGGCCCCGAATCCGGGGCCCACGTCAATGACGGACTTGTATTCTCAGCGCTATAAAAGGTCAAGCACCGCATAGCCCCGCAGGGCTTTGCTTACCAGTCCTACTTTTTTTCTTCCGCAGCAGTAGCCGGTGCCGTCTTCAGTCCGGGCGTGTTTTTATAATAGTTGTAGATCGACTGATCAACGGACTTCTTCAGATCTTCGCTGCACTTCTTGGGCTCGACGACCTTTTCAACCGGAACTTCGGAAATCTTCACTTCCTTCTTGTCGGGGTCGATATAGCGCAGCTCGACCTTGCCAGACGTGTAGGCGACAACAAATGCATGAAGCAGGTTCGCGTACTGAATCTGCTGGTCCGACCATTTATTTTCTTGCAGCAGCCGAGCCATCATGGCATCGCGATTAGCCACCATCGCAGGCTGCAGCCCACAAATCTGGGCTTGATAAGAACGATAAGCAGCGATGACCACTTTCTTTGCCGCTTCCAGCGGCAGCTCAATCGATGGCCGGTTGGTGCGGTCGAACTTGATCACCTTACCGCTACGCAACGTCACCTGTGGCGGGACGCTGTCCCAGGCATAAGTCATCAACGTTTTGACCGTCTTGTCGCTGATCTTGCTACCACCAGTCTGTTCTTGAGCAACAGCCGGTGCTGCGGCAAGAACGGCCGCCGCGACAACTGCCAGTCTAAACCCCACCATCATTGCCTTCCCCATAGTTCGCCAGTCCTGGATTTTGTTATTGTTTGCATATCTTGAGATGGGGACGGGCTAGCAATCCTCCAAACTGAAGGCCACCATGGCACACTATTTATGTCCCCGATCCACAAGTTGCCGCATCGCTCGACCCAAAACGTGTCGCGAATAAGGCGGTATCGGGCTTGTCGCGGGGGCAGTTTGCCCCGGGCCCTGTTGAAGTTGCCTATGCGCCACGCCAGCCCGCAACTCCACTGTCAAGATCCCTCGCTCCGTACACCTCGAATCCGCGCTAACGCCTTCACAATGCCTCTTAGCGTGCGAACTTCGTGCGCCGTCGCATTCATCCTCTGAAACATTGTCCGAATTGCCAGAACCGAGAGGGCCTTTCTTTGAACAGGCCTGAAGAATTCGGCAGCTTCAAGATCTGCTTCGAGCTGCTCGAAAAACCCAAGCAACTCCTCCTTCGTCGCCGGTTGATCCTTTCCGAACTGGAACCCTGGCCGAATCGGCCGCTCGTAGGTCGTCACCCGCCCGAGAGTCCGAGAGCTGCGCGTAAGGACCCACGCATATCCCAGGATCAGCACGGATTGCGCCAAATTGAGCGAGGCAAACTTGCTATTGACCGGAATCATCACCAGTGCGTCGGCTTCGGCCACTTCCGCCGTCGTCAATCCATTCGCTTCGCGCCCGAACATAATGCCGCACCGTTGCCCCTCGCCAATCCGGCTCTTCATCTCTTCGACCGCCTGCTCGGGCGTCAACACCGGTTTGCGCAAATCCCTTTGCCGTGCTGTCGTCGCGCAGACCCAGTTGAGATTACCCATTGCTTCGGCAAGCGAAGGGTGGCTCTCGGCTTCATCGATAACGTAGTTGGCCCCAGAAGCTGCGATGCGGGCGCGTTCGTTGGGCCAACCGTCGCGTGGCGCTACCAGGCGCAAATTGTCGAGCCCGAAATTGGCCATGGCCCGGGCCACCATGCCGATATTGTCTGCCAGTTGGGGCTCGATCAGGATCACTGAAGGAGTCTCGCCCTCTTCGGCCGCAGGCGCACCCTTTATATGCGTCCGGCGAACTCCATGGCGCAGCTTTCGCAAAACCCGGCGAGCCCAGAACCAGTATTCCTGGCCGGCCCAACTGCGATAGAAGGAATCGAAGCCGTCAAAAGTCGCCGTCCGCGTACCTCGACCCTCAATTTTCGCCCCGCCCTCGCCAATCGCGATCTCACTGTGCGCAGCGATGAAATCCTCAACCGTCGCGAAGCCTTCCGCCTGAGTTCGCCGCCTGCATCCCGGACAGGTAACCTGATCTTCTATGCATTGCCGC
>JAJFHK010000188.1 GCA_021775655.1 Filomicrobium sp.
TGTTCCGGCCCGACTATGCTTGGCAACCGCAGTCACGCCGCAGACCTCACCTGCTCAACCAGCCGGGAGACATTCTCCGGCGGCGTGTACTGTAAAATTCCATGGCCGAGATTGAAGATAAATTTCCGTCCCTTCATCGCACCGAGAATTTCAGCAACCCGGTCATCAAGTTGCTTTCCGCCGGCGACCAGCAGCAAAGGATCAAGATTGCCTTGCACCACGCGGCCCGTCGCCTCCGATAATTGAACCATCCCACTGACTGGCATCGCCGTATTGCAGCTCACTGCGTCAACTCCGGTCTGTGAAGCAAATGACGCACTCAGTTGATCCGCCCCACGCGGAAATCCCAGGATCGGAATTTCTGGATATTTCTCCTTCAGTCGAGCGACCATTAACCGAGTCGGGGCAACCACCCAACGATCAAATTGATTATCCGCAAGCGAGCCCGCCCAGCTGTCGAAAATCTGCAAAACATCTGCTCCGGCTTCAATTTGGCGGGACAGGTAATCAACCGACGACTCGACGAGAATATCCATAAGCCTCTGGAAAGTCTCAGGATCTTTGTAGGCCATCAATCTCGCAGCGGCCTGATCCGGTGAACCACGCCCACCAATCATGTAGGTGGCAACCGTCCAAGGCGCCCCGCAGAATCCGATCAATGCCGTCTCGTCGGGAAGCTGCTGTCGCAGCAGGGACACCGTCTCAGCTACGGTCGAAAATTTGTCTCCCGTCTGGGCGGAATCGAGCCGTGCCAGCCCCTCGGCATCTTCGATTGGATCGAGCCTTGGTCCCTCACCCTCAACAAAGCTGACCGTCTGACCCAGTGCATCCGGAACGACCAGAATATCTGAAAACAAAATCGACGCATCGAACCCATACCGACGGATCGGTTGAAGCGTGACCTCGGCTGCAAGTTTGGGCGAATAACACAAATTGAGGAAGCTCCCGGCCTTGGCTCGGGTCTCACGATACTCTGGCAAATATCTTCCAGCTTGGCGCATCAGCCACATCGGCGGTGGCCATAAGAGCTCCCCGACAAACGGCTTCAAGAACCTGCGGCGCTGCGCACGCTGAACGAGGGTTTCCACGGTCATCTCTTCACTTTCAAATCTCTAAGGATCTTTTCTTGGTTTCTTTTATTCTTTCTTTAGGGGCGTGAACTTCGGTAATTAGGCTGCACCTCACAAGTTTTCCACGATTGACGCACAGCTCTAATGTCGTGCCACCACATCTAGCCTGCGAAGCCAAGTGAAGCCACTAGATGGAATAAGTCATGCAATAGCAGCATGTTAATGGGTATCAAGATGAGCGATGGGGAGGAATAATACCGTGATAGAATGGGGAAAGAGACGTAGCCGGGAAGAACTATTGGCTTTTGCAACAAGCCTCGACAAAGCCTTCCCTCTCATCGCTAATGTGGGCAGCTTCGGGGATAACCCGAGACTTCTCCACCCTATCGCTGGCAAGCTGGTTCAGCGATCATTTTTCTCCCATGGCTGTCCACATGTCTGAAGCGCTACCAAGCTACTACCATCTCCACCTAGTTTCCGATGCAACCGGAGAAACGCTCACTACAATCGCCAAGGCTGCTTCCGTTCAATATGGCTGTGTTCGACCCATCGAACATGTGCATCCTCTCGTGCGTACGGAACGACAGCTAACGAGGGTCCTGAAAGAGATCGAACAAGCTCCAGGGATCGTGCTCTACACAATGGTGCATGCTGAACTTGGTGCCATGATCGAGAAGCGATGCATGGAACTCAAGGTGCCCTGCCTGGCGGTGCTAAAGCCCATCATGCAGGTCTTTGAAGCCTACATTGGCGCACCTCAGACACCGACGGTTGCCGGCCAACATGTTCTCGATGCCGACTATTTCCGCCGCATTGACGCTCTCAATTTCACAATGCGGCATGACGACGGACAGTTGCCCGAGGATCTCAACGATGCCGACATAGTCATCCTGGGAATTTCGCGAACGTCCAAAACACCGACGTCGATTTATCTTGCTCAACGCGGATACAAGACCGCGAATGTGCCGATCGTGCCCAACGTACCTATACCGCCATCGCTCAGCGAGAAACATTCGGCCTTCATCGTCTGCCTCGTCGCCCAGGCGGACCGAATTGCCGAAGTCCGGCGCAATCGGGCGATGGTGTTGGGAGACCGCAACTTGGATGTCTATGTCGACCGGGATGCGATACTCGCCGAGATCGCTCATTCGAGGCGAATGTGTTCCAAGCACGGCTGGCCCATCATCGACGTAACGCGGCGTTCGGTTGAGGAAACGGCAGCTACTATCATCAAGCTGCATCACGACCGTAACGTGACCAACGCAGCAACGGAACAAGCGATAGATGTCTGAGAAGCACCACGTAATTCTGGCTTCGGGGTCTCGCGCGCGTTACGACCTATTGAAGGCAGCCGGTATAGCATTCACGGTCATCCCTGCAAACATCGATGAAGCCGCGATACGCGATGCACTGACAGTGGAAAATGAGGCGATAGATCCCGCCGACGTCGCAGAAATCTTGGCCCGCGCGAAGGGAGAGGCAGTCTGTGCCGACAACCCCGACAGTCTCATTATCGCGGCCGATCAGACATTGTCGCTAAATGGGCAACTCTTCTCGAAACCGGCGAACCTCGATGAAGCCCGTGATACCCTTTTGCGGCTTCGCGGTCAGGAGCACTACCTTCATACCGCAGTTGCTATTGTAGAGTTAGGTGAGGTTACGTGGAGTCAAGTCGAGTCCGCGCGCATGAAAATGCGTCGTTTCAGTTTCGGTTATCTAAGCGAGTATCTTGTCAGGGTTGGTGTCGATGTCTGCCAGTCCGTCGGCGCATACCAACTTGAGGGATTGGGTCTGCAACTGTTCGAGGAAATCGAAGGAGACTATTTCTCCATCCTTGGACTGCCGATGTTGCCATTGATGTCTGAATTGCGCCAGCGTGGCGCGCTTGCCGATTAAATTGAGATTCGGAATTGCAGAATGATCCGAGCATGCGTCATCGGCTGGCCGATCGAGCACTCCCGTTCACCCCTGATCCACGGACACTGGTTGAAGGTTTATGGCATCGAGGGCTGCTACACCAAGGTTGCCGTCAAACCAGATGATGCCGCCCAATTCCTG
>JAJFHK010000189.1 GCA_021775655.1 Filomicrobium sp.
ACTTAAGGATGGGTTGATATATGGCCAATTCTGAGTCGGGCAAGCATCGAGGCCCCAGTTAACCGCAAATGGCGTTTCCCCGCGCCAGCCTGGGGCGCCGCTCAGTTGGTGGTCTCTTCAGTCGTTGGTTCCCAGCTAGAAGCAGCAGCGGGTCGAGACTGTGTTGAGGGCTTAGTAGAGGCACTTCCTGTCACCGTCTCCGCCGATTTGCCCTTTTTGTTTCCGCCGATCTGAGTCGGATAAAACACCGCGCTCGGCCGGTTTCCACGAATGATGTTAAACGGAACCCCGTTAGAACCCTTGCCGCGCTTCCGGCCTTTGGTTTTCATTGGGACGTTGGGCACCGTCGTCGAGGCCCAACCACTACCTGCCCTTTCTTCCGGCGAGGTTTCAACCACAGCATTGCCAGTGGTGAGGTCGATCTTGAGCGATGTAGCCCGAATCACGCTCTTTCCCTGGTTGAGTACGACATCGCCGCCAAGCAGAACGGTATTAGCCTTCATATCGATATCGGCCCAGTCCCCTTTGGCGTTCTGGCCTGCGACCTTAGATTGTACAAAGACCTTGCCTTTGGCCTTGATGCGCGTCAGTTCGGTGCCGGTGCCTGGAGCTTCCGGTGACCCCGGGGCGGCTGCAGGCGCCGGCTCTGTTCCAACGAGATTGGCCTCTCCCGAGTAATAGGCGACGAGCCTAAGGGTCGAAAGGCTCATCGGCCCTTGCTCGACAAGAACATTGCCCGAGAAGATAGCTTCCTTGGTCGAATCGTCGACATCGAGCCGGTCGGCTTCGATGTCGATGGGTGCTTTGGGGTCACCCTTGAACGCGGTCGTGGACAGAGCAGAGGTCGCGGCAGCATCGGCCGTCGGCGCGATTGCTTCGCCTGTTTGCACCGCTGCATTCTGTAGGCCTGCCGCTGTGCCAACCTGCCGCTTCAATTTCGCAAAAACTCTGCCGCCATTCCCGGAGGCATCTTTTGCCGAAGTCATCTGGCTTTTGCCAACGGCTCGGTCGACAAACAGCCTCTCACCGCGCAATTCGTTTTCGCCTTGTCTGACCACGACACTGCCCGTTAACAGGATTGTGTCGGATTTCGAATCGATTTCAGCCACTTCCGCCTGGGCGTTTCGCTCAGGTCCCGCGGACATGACCACGCTTCCCTTAATGACTGCAGTTTGATTCTTCGCGTCGAATACTGCCGACTGTCCCGTCATCTGCTCCAGCTCACCGCGAGTCATGATGACCGGTTGCGGCGCCGTGATGAGTTCAATACGCGATGTATCGGGCAATGCTCCGGCTGGGGCAGATTTGCTGGCAGCAGCATCGGCCGTCGAATCTGCCGTGTTCTCCTCGAATTTCACATTCAGCAACTGAGTCTGCAGCGTTTGATCAGCCTGCACAGCCTTCACACTGCCTTTAAACTCTGCATTGCCAGTGCCGCGGTTTACGACCAGACGCACCGAGTCGATATCGATCGGTGCATCTGAGGAACCCAGCATCGCGGATTGTTTTGCAGTTGTTGCAGAGGATGCAGAATCACCTGCTTTGGCTTCCGGTTTCTCCGGAGTAAGCTTGGTGTGCACATTCCTTGAAAACGTAATGATCTTTTCTTTTTGTTGAATGCGCAGGGCGTCCGAATTGACCTGCCCGCCATTCATATTGACCTGAACTTTTTCTTTCGAGACGATAACGCCCCGCTTGGTGTAAATCGAAGCCGTTTTCAGCTTCGCTTTCAGGCCATCTTCGGAAGCAATGTCAATGCCGCCACGGAGCTCTAGTATCGAACGCTTAGTATTGAAAATGCCACTGCCGGCCTTCAGATTAGTTTTTGATTTTTGGGCATCCGTCATGACGCCGGTTATCGCGTTGAGCAAGATGCGGTCGAGGTTCTTCAAGTCCTGTTGGGCGGTCTGCGCGCGTACGATGTAAGATCCGCCGTCGTCAGTGAAGCCCTCGTAGTAGGGGTTATTCATTGTCAGGTTTTCCGGCAGGATGCGCGAAATGGCTTGCAAAGCGATACCGGCTCCGAAATCTGCCGACATCAGCGCCGACGATACATAAACGCCTAGCGCGGCAACGGTCAGCACGGGTAATAGGCGCCGTAGCGTCTTAACCAGGAATGTGTGCGTACTCGCCTTGCCGAATTGCTTCGATCGATCAGCGCCGACGACAACAAGGCGATCGCTACGTGCCGACGATTCCGCGCCGGGCTGGGGGGCAGGGTCGAATGTTGTGGCATGCGCCATATGCGGCAGACCCCATTAGCGATATTGTGACGGCTCGTGTCGATGCACCCTGGCCGTCGCTCTCAAAGCGATGCAGACAACATCCCGGGCACATTCAGGCATAGCAATTCGACCGGGCCGGTGGGCGTTTGCTCCAACATCTCCGACCAGCCACGCAAGCATGCGCAAGGTTTCCGCGATTCTCGCTGGAAAATTAGGTGAATTTGGGACTGGCGGCATTCCGTCCACCATCGTTGAGTACAGGCTCTAGTGCGAAAAAATGTCCAGATCGCCAAATCCAGCCAAATCGAGCTGCGCCCGGGTCGGCAGGAATTTGAAACACTCTTGCGCCACTTCGGTCCGCCCATCACGGGCCAACATCGCGACAAGACGGCTGTGAACAGTGTGCAGGTAGAGCACGTCGCTTGCTGCATAAGCAAGTTGCGCCTGAGTGAGTTCCTCAGCGGCCCAGTCCGAGCTTTGCTGCTGTTTCGACAATTCGACACTGGCAAGTTCGGAAACAACGTCCTTCAACCCGTGCCGATCCGTATACGTCCGCGCCAGCTTTGATGCGATCTTCGTGCAGAATATCGGGTTCGACACGACACCGAGATAATTCGACAAGACGGCAACGTCGAAGCGCGCGTAGTGGAAGATCTTGAGCACGCTCTCGTCTGCCAGAAGGGCCTTTAGCCGGGGTGCACTATAATCGGTGCCGTCGAACTGGACGAGATGTGCCGTGCCATCGCCAACCGACAGCTGCACCACGCAAAGCCGGTCGCGGTGTGGCCTCAAGCCGAGCGTTTCGGAATCGATGGCGACGCTCTTTCCAAACGACAAACCTTCCGGAAGATCGCCCTTATGCAGCGTAATCTTGGCATCACTCATGATTTTACCGATCCCCATTCTAAGGCAACACGTTCTTTATTGCGAACAGGCCGCGCCAGCAAGGCCGCCCGGAGCGGATGCCGGTGGCGTACCAAGTGTTAGCTGAATTCGGAGCGCCTTTGGCGCGTGAGCTAAACCGGCTCCACACGACTTTAGCTCTTCAGCATAAGCTTGCGCAGTTTTGAGCAAGAGAAACTGTGGACCCTAGAACGATCCGGCTCCACACGACTTTAGGAAGTGTGGACCCACGAAAATTATAATGGTGCCCAGAAAAGGACTCGAACCTTCACGGCCTTGCGGCCACTGGCACCTGAAGCCAGCGCGTCTACCAATTCCGCCACCTGGGCATTAGTCAGGACGATCGGGAGCCACGGAGTTAGTTGCCGGGCTGGTTTTTGTCAACCAACACGGCCGAACCCGTGACCAAAGGCTTCTTCCCTCACAGCCAAGGGCTGATTATAGGTCGTTGTTGAAACCGCATGACTGCAAAGCCAATTGCGCGAGGGGACGATGGTCGATCAGCGAACCACAGGCGAACTTGTCACAATCTTTGGCGGGCCCGGCTTCGTTGGCCGATATGCAACCCGTGAACTCGCAAGTCGCGGATGGCGCATTAGAGCTGCAAGTCGCCGGCCGGACCTTGCTGGACATTTGCAGCCCATGGGTGCGGTCGGACAAATCCACCCTGTCCAGGCCAACCTACGTTATCCCGATTCAATCGCTCGCGCCGTTGTCGGCACTGACGCAGTAGTCAATGCAGTCGGGATCCTGGCACCGTCTGGACGCCAAGATTTCGAAGCTCTCCACGTCACAGGTCCACGCTCAGTTGCCAAAGCTGCCCACGAGGCAGGCGTCGCACATCTCATTCACATGTCTGCCATTGGTGCCAACGAGAAATCATCGGCCGACTACGCGCGCACGAAGGCGCGTGGCGAGCAAGCCGTGCTTGAGGAATTCCCCAGAGCAATCATAGTGCGACCATCAATCGTGTTTGGACCAGAAGACGAGTTCTTCAACCGGTTTGCAGGCATGGCGCGTATTTCGCCTTTCTTGCCACTGATCGGCGGCGGTCGCACCCACTTCCAGCCAATTTATGTCGGTGACCTTGGCACAGCCATCGCCAATGCCGTCGAAGGGACAGGAGTTCCCGGAAGAATCTACGAGGTTGGCGGCCCTGAGGTCTTGAGCTTTCGGCAACTCTTGGACAAAACCAAGCAGTGGTCCGGACACGATGTCGGATATCTGCCGATGCCGTTCTGGCTTGCGAAGCTACAGGCCCTGCTGACGTGGCCACTGCCCAATGCGGTCCGCCCGCTGACCCTTGATCAGGTCCGCATGCTGCAAACTGAAAACGTCGTCAGTGAAGCTGCCAAGAACGAGGGCCGTACAATCGAAGCTCTCGGCGTTGCGGCGCCCCACGCAATCGCCAGCATCGTTCCTGGCTACCTGGAGCGCTTTAAGCACCGCGGCCAGTTCGCCCACTATCGCGGCTGATCGGCAGACAACCACGTCGCAGGGATAAGGCCATGACCGGGAACACTAATCGCCCCCTTACCGGCATTAAGGTCCTCGACGTGACCCACGTGCTGGCTGGACCCTTCGCAACCTATCAACTCGCGTTGCTTGGCGCTGATGTCATCCGTGTCGAGCGCATCGATGGCGATGATTTCGTGCGCAATCATGGCGGCACAGACGCGATGAAGGCAGAGGGGCTCGGCGCATCATTCCTCAGCCAGAACGCTTGCAAGCGCTCAATTGCCGTCGACCTCA
>JAJFHK010000190.1 GCA_021775655.1 Filomicrobium sp.
GCTGGAGATCATGAGACCAATCCCTCCTCTCGCATGGGTGCCGGCTGCGATCATCTTCTGGCCGACGACCGAACTGTCCATCGGCTTCGTGATCTTTCTGGGTGCTTTCTTCACCGTGGTCGTCAATGTCATCGGTAGCGCGCGCAACATCGACGTGCGTTATCTGCGGGCTGCGCAGTCACTTGGTTCAAGGCCGATCGACATCTTCAAGCGCATCATCCTGCCGGCGGTCTTGCCTGGTATATTCATCGGCATGGCAGTTGGCATGGGAATCACCTGGGAGGTTGTGGTTGCCGCCGAGATGATCGCTGGGAAGTCCGGCTTGGGATACCTGACATGGTCTTCATATGTTGGCGGCAACTATCCTCAGATCATCATCGGCATGATCAGCATCGGTATAGCCGGTTACATTTCCAGCAGTCTTATCCGCCTTTTCGGCCGCTTCGTCACACCCTGGCAGAGTACGCAGTAGTCTGGCTCGCCTGCTTGCTCATCAACAAACAGATCCGGAGAAGGGCAGAACAAAATGGAAAAGAGTGCTGGCAGCGTCGGCAAGATCGTCGTCGACAACATCTCCAAGTCCTACAATGTGGGGCGGCTAATGGAACCGGTTCTGGATCGTTGCTGCCTCACACTTCCAGCCGGTCAGTTGACCGTGCTGATTGGACCATCGGGTTGCGGCAAGAGCACGCTCATCAATATTCTGGCCGGCTATGAAAAGCCCGATTCCGGCTCGATTACAATCGACGGCGCCGCAGTCGGAGGCCCGTCTTCTGACCGGCTCGTGGTGTTTCAGGAAGCGGCGCTGTTTCCGTGGATGACAACCTTCGAGAACATCGTTTATGGCCCGACGGTGCAGCGAGAACGGCTTCGCGACGAGATTGAAAAAGATGCCGTGGGTCTTCTAGAGACGGTTGGTTTGCGCGAGTTCCGCAACAAATACCCCTCTCAGTTGTCCGGTGGCATGCAGCGGCGCGCCGAGCTGGCGCGTGCCATGATCAATCAACCCCGCCTTATGCTTCTGGATGAACCCTTCCGGGGTCTCGATGCCATGACGAGGGAGTTGATGCAGGAGTATTTTCTTCGACTCTACGAGGATAAAGAACAGACGTCCTTGTTCGTCACCTCCGAGATCGACGAAGCAATATTTCTAGCCGATACGCTGCTCCTCATGAGCGCCCGGCCCGCCCGCGTTATCAAGTCGATGCCGATCACCCTGCCGCGTCCGCGCGTGCCTTCCATGCTGACATCCACCGAGTATCTTCGCTACAAGGAAGAAGCACTCGACATTCTCCATGAAGAGGCGCTCAAGGCGTTCGAAGGCGGCAGCCAGGCTGCCGCGGACTTCGTCGAAGCCTACGAGGAGCGGGAAACAGTTGGCGAAGAGTCTCCGCGCCCGTGAGTGGGGTGCGCAAGTGCTGTCACGAAGTAACTTACGTTCTGGCCGAATGTGAGCCAGTGCGAAGTTTACTCTCGCACCGACATCAGAGTTTTTGATCCCAGTTTTCGATGACTGTACAATTACTCGGCGCGCCTTCGATTCCTCGCATCAAGGCTTCGACGCGAATCTGAAGAGCGGACAAGACAAATGCGTATGTCGAAGACCGCAAATGGCCGATAGTGTTGCAAAAGTCGGCTGGACTTCAATCCAACCCTCGTTTTTTCATTCGAGACGTGGGATTTTGTTTCTCGCGTCTGAACGCTTGCACTCTGATCCAGTATTCATCACGCTGCGGCTGTCTGACTTTTTAGTTTTGCAAGTCGCCTTAGGTTTTGTGCGATGGCGGCGAGTGTGAACTCGTCTTGCGCGCCGGTTGTCCCGCGTGGCCTCAGCCGGCCAAGCTTGAGAATGCGTTTCAGATGAGCAAATGCCATTTCGACCTTTTTGCGGTCTCTGCGCGTCTGCGCATACGACTCAGTTTTACAAATGGCTCGCGCGACATCGCGAGCGGCCTCGTTGACATCGCGGACAATGCGCCGCGCGTCGCTGCCTGGGCAGCATTTTTGCTTGATTGGACAAGAGCGGCAGACCGGGACTGACGCAAGATATCTGATGCCACTGTCCGCGTGAACACGTCCTGTCGTCGACATCTCCTTTTGCGCAGGACAAATGCAGAGGTCGCGCTTTTGGTCATAACTGAAGTCTTCGCGCGAGAACGTACCATCATCGCGTTTTGATCTGTCGATAACGGGAATATGCGGCGCGATGGCTTTTTCCTCCTCAAGCCAATTGAGGTTTGGAGCAGAGCCGTAGGCCGTATCAGCCGCCAGCCAATCGGGCTTGATGCCGAAGCGCTGTTGCGTTCTCTCAATCATCGTTTGTGACGCACCAACTTCTGCTTGTCTGATGGCCCGCGAGGCTTCGACATCCATGATGATGCCGCACTTAACATCGATCAGGTAGCTCGTCGCGTACGCAAAGATCGCCTTGCTCTTTTGCGCCCCAGTCCATTGAGCCGCCGGGTCCGACGGTGCGATAAACTTCGGTGTCACAGGACTTGCAGCGCCGAAGGATGCGTCATCTAGCGTTGCGAGGTAGTCTTTGACAGCACGCCCCGCCGTCTTGGGATCGATGTCTTTGTTCCACTCAGACCCAGGCAGCGACCGGCACTTGTTCGCATCCGCTTCGATCAGGCTGGCGTCAACGGCAAACCCTTCGCCGCCGCCAAAGCCTGAGGTAATGCAATCGCCAACGACGCGCTCGAAAACTTCGCGCAATAGATCGCTTTGGCGGAACAGTTCATTGCGAGCGCGTGAGAATGCGGAGTGGTCTGGAACTGTGTCTTCAATGCCCAAACCGCAAAACCAGCGGTAGGCGAGATTGACTTGAACTTCGAGTACAAGCTGGCGCTCGGAGCGAATAGCGAAGACCTAACCGACGATGAGCATTCGAAGCATCAGCTCGGGATCTATGGAAGGACGCCCGATATCGGAGTAATGCTGTGCGAGCGCGCCATGCACCCACGAAAGATCGAGCACCGAGCCGACCTTGCGCACGA
>JAJFHK010000020.1 GCA_021775655.1 Filomicrobium sp.
CGCCTTCGCCGCGAGCCCCCTCGGAAATCAAGACGCCCGCGCCGTAAATTCCGGTCGGGTGGAATTGCACGAATTCCATGTCCTGTAGCGGCAGGCAAGCGCGAAGCACCATTGCGTTGCCATCGCCCGTGCAGGTATGGGCCGACGTGCAGGAGAAGTAGGCACGGCCATAGCCGCCGGTGGCGAGAATGGTCTTCTTTGCACGGAAGCGGTGGATGGTGCCGTCTTCAAGCGACATCGCAATAATGCCACGGCAGGCACCGTCTGAATCCATCATCAGGTCGAGTGCGAAATACTCGATGAAGAACTCTGCCGAGTGCCGAAGTGACTGGCCGTAAAGCGTATGCAGCATGGCGTGGCCGGTGCGGTCGGCGGCAGCACATGTGCGTTGCGCCGGCGGGCCCTCGCCAAATTCGGTCGTCATACCGCCGAATGGACGCTGGTAGATCTTGCCATCCTCGGTGCGTGAAAATGGAACGCCGTAGTGCTCTAATTCGTAAACGGCGGCGGGGGCATGGCGGCACAAATACTCAATCGAATCCTGGTCACCGAGCCAATCCGAGCCTTTGACGGTGTCATACATATGCCAGCGCCAATTGTCGGGGCCCATGTTACCGAGCGAGGCTGCAACGCCGCCTTGGGCAGCGACAGTGTGCGAGCGGGTTGGGAAAACCTTCGTCACGCAGGCCGTCTTCAGCCCGGCCTCGGCGCATCCGAGCGTTGCGCGAAGCCCGGCACCGCCTGCACCGACGACGACGACGTCGTAGGTGTGATCGACCATTGTGTAGGCTTTGCCGTTGGTTGCAGCCATTCGAATGCCTCTTTTCTTGCTGGCACCTTTGGATACCGATCGCTCCACTTCTTTAGTGGTCCACACTTCCAAAAGTCGTGTGGAGCAGCGGCACCCGCGCCCGATCAGTTCTGTGCGCCGCTTTTGGCTACCCCCTAAGTAACAGGGTATGGCACCGGCGCTTCGATTACGATCCGAAGCTGAGCTTCAGAATTGCCCAGACGCTCACCGCAGCGACAAGGATGGCGAAAAAGTTGTTGGCCAGCAGGCAGATGATCTTGGCGCCCTCGCCCGTGATGTAGTCCTCAACGATAACCTGCATGCCGAGCCGCATGTGGATTGTCGAAGATACGATCAGAAGCATTAGCAGGACCGTATTTATAGGGTTCGCCAGTGCTGTCTTAACCGCCGCATAATCGGCACCTGCCAGGGAAGCAATCAGCCAGACCAGATACAGGCCGAGGAACAGGTTCGCGACTGCGGTTACGCGCTGCATCCAGAAGTGGTCGGCCCCTTCCTTGGCAGAGCCTAGACGACGCACGTTCTTAAGCGGGGTTCGCATATTCATGTGCGGTCAGCCTCCGGCCTTGGTGTGTGTTGAGAAATGCTGTTTGTCATCTTGCCAGATACACCGCGCCCCAGATCAGAATCGTCGCAGTGACGGAAACAACGCCTGTCATCATCGACAGAAAGCGTACACTTTCGATATCGAGGGCGCGGCCGGTATCCCAGATGAAGTGGCGGATGCCACCCATCATGTGGTGCAACAGCGCCCAGGTGAAGCCGAACAAAATAATCTGACCGAGAAAGCTGCCGAATATACCGCTGACGAATGCGAAGTAATCTGGCCCAACGGCAGCCGCCGTTAGCCACCAAGCGAGCAGAATTGATCCCAGATAGAGCGCAACCCCTGTCATGCGATGCAGGATCGACATCACCATGTTGATCAGTGGCCGATAAATCTGGAGGTGCGGCGAGAGGGGCCTGTTGACTGCGCCGCTCGATGATCTCGCCTCGGGCATTCGCTTCTCCACAATCGAAAGGGGTGCGGGATATGGTCTGAGGGATGTTTAGCGCGCTTGTTGCATTGCGGCAATTCACCAAACGGTATAGCCGCATGGCGCTTTTGGCCTAGGGAATCCGTTGGACAGACCTAGGAGACTTGGTGGAATCGTTCAGAATGCTGATCAATCAAGGGCTTGTGTAATTGCACGACCAAGGCTGAATCCGCTCTCGAAAGCGTGCTCAGCGAGACGGCCCAGGCACCAATCGCCGGCGACGCCGACGAGATCGTCTGTTGAGAATACGAAGCTTTCACCCAGCGAGCTTTCGACCAGACCATGTTTCCAAAGATGTGCGGTCATCTGGCTGGGACGAACCGGTGGCAGGCCGAATATATGGCTGACTTCGCCCCACATTTCCTCAGCAACCACCTCCGGGTCGGCGTCTTCAGTCTCACGGCTCCAGGACGGAGCTGCATGCACGACGACTGTTTCTCCGCGTGTGCTGCGCCCTGGCTTCGTATTATTGCGCGCAATCCAGCGGATGACTTCGGACATATCCGAATAGACATCTTGGTCAGGCAGTATGCGCTCGTCGAGGCGCACCATCAGAGCCCAGCATGGTGACATGCGGGCCCTTGAAAGGTGGTCAGACATCTCTTCGAGTGGACCCAGAAGTAGCTGCGCTCTTGGTGCTGGAACGCAAATGGCAACGGCAGCAAATGGCCCAACAGTTGACTGGTCCTCGAACCAGATGTGCCAGCCTTTATGATCCCTGGAAATCGTGTGCACTGCTTGGCCGGTGTGAATTCTCACGCTTTCAGCTAGCGGGCGGACGATTGACGACATACCTGGAACGCCGACGTGCCAGTTGGGAACCGTTGCGGCCTCCTTGCCATCTCCGCTTTTCACCTGTGGGGTCCATGGGGCCACGTAGCCGGACGCCGTCAGTTCCTGGATGAAGTCGCGAAAACGGGTTGAGCGTCCGCTCAAGTATTGAGCGCCGTGATCATAGGGGACCAGTCCAATGCGCATTGTCGCCATGCGCCCGCCGATAATGCGGTCAGCCTCAAAGACTTCGACGTAGTGACCGGCACGCCGCATCACGCGAGCGCAAGAAAGCCCTGCAAGACCCGCACCTATGACCGCTGTTCGGCTTGTCACGTATCTCAACCTTTCACGAAACCGCCCCATCTGGCGGCTGCGTTCTACGGCATGCAATTCTTCATAGCTTATGGGCGATGATCGATGGCATCGCTCAACTTAGACCGGGAATTCAGACTTGCGCAGGTGCGCGGCTCCCCACGGCGCGGCACCAGTGTCATAAGACACAGTGGAAGATTATGATTAATATTCGAAGAAATTACACTGTTCTTGCTGAGCATCTAAACAAATCTTAATGCAATGTATTGTGCGCAATGGATGTCGATGCTGAACGAAAACGGCTATTAATTCTTAGCGTAGCGCGGCAAGCCATACGTCCAGATCCAAGATAACGGATTCGTGATACTTGCCGTTGGCGTCCTTGAAAGGAAATTTTGAGCATTCGTGATTTTTGACGGCAATCTGGCGCACGCGTAGTGCGCCAATATCGCTTCGATCCGGAATCTCGGCGCGCTCGAGAACTTCCGACCACGCATAGACGGTGTCGCCGGCAAATAATGGCGCAACATGGCGGCCGCCGTTAATGGCTGCGATGTGAAATGCATTGTTAAGGCCATTGAAAGACAGCGCCCGGGCCAGCGAAATGATGACGCCGCCGTAGATTATTCTACGCCCGAACCGGCCATCTGCCTCGGTGTGTTGATTGAAGTGGACCTTGGCTGTGTTCTGATAGAGCCGTGTCGCGATTTGATGTTCTGCTTCCTCGACCGTCATACCGTCGACGTGGTCGATTTTTTCGCCAGCCTCGTAGTCGCCCCAGCGATGCGGACTGCCGGCCAGTTCGAAGTCGTAGTTCGAAGTATCGATTTGGGGTACAGCCTTGCCAAGTTGGCTGGGGTCTACGCGATCCGGCAACTCAGGAACAACGGCGTCTGGCGCAGCCGAATCTAGATCGCGTTTACGAACCATTACCCAGCGCGTGTACTCCAAAACCTTTTCACCCGTCTCATCACATCCAGTCGAGCGGACGTAAACGGTGCCAGTCTTGCCGTTGGAGTTTTCCTTAAGTCCGATCACTTCGGACACGGTCGACAGCGTCGCACCAGGGTAGACCGGTTTCAGGAAACGGCCGTCTGCATAGCCGAGATTGGCGATCGCGTTCAGTGAAATATCGGGAACAGTTTTGCCGAAGACTGTATGGAAAACGAGCATATCGTCGAGCGGATTTTCGGGATAACCTAATGCGCGGGCAAACGCATCCGATGATTGGATGGCAAAGCGCGGACCATAGAGCCCCATATAAAGGGCTGCATCCCCCCGTGTGAGTGTACGAGGCGTCGCATGGCGAATAACCTGGCCCATCGTAAAGTCTTCGAAAAAGTTGCCAGGATTGGTCTTTGTGACCGCCATGGTCGCTCCTTAGTTTATCCGGCCAACCCTGTGCTAGCACTCGTTGGCGTGAGATTTTTCAACTTAGCTCGGCATTTCTAGAAGCTGCGCGGCTGTAGCCATTACAGGCAACACGTACCATCGAGAGCTGATCAGCTGCTCAATTCTGCAATAGCTTCGGCAATGGCGACTGTTCGCTGGGACATCACTGCGTGCAGGCGTTCGACCATCTTGCCTTCAAGCGTGATGACGCCCTTAGCGGAATTCTCGGCCTTGGCAAACTCGGCGATGATCTTGCGTGACCAAGCGACTTCCTTGTCCGACGGCGAAAAAATCTCGTTGGCGATGGCGACCTGACCGGGGTGGATCAGCGTCTTGCCATCCATGCCCAGCGTCCGACCGTGCTCAGACTCACGTCGGAACCCATCTTCATCGCGGAAATCGTTGTAGACGCCGTCAAGTACATCGAGACCGTAGGCTCGGGCGGCAACAATCGACATCGATAACCAAGGGACAACGGCGAACCGATCCTGGTAAGCGCGGGCGTGTGATTCTTTGATGAGGTCGTTAGTGCCCATTACGAGGCACGTCAGGCGATGCTCGCGCTCGATACCGGCCATGGCGATCTCGCGGACGTTGAGGATCGACATGGGTGTTTCCATCATCGCCCACAGCATCGTCTTGTCTGGAGCGTCATAAGCCGTGACGACTTTGGCGGCCGAGATGATATCGCCCGGGCGACCGACCTTTGGTACCAGAATGGCATCGGGACCTGCTTCGGAAGCCGCCTTAAGGTCGTCGGCGCCCCACGGAGACTCCAAGGCATTGACGCGGATGATGAGTTCGCGTTTGCCATATCCGCCGTTGCGCACAGCCGCACAGACCTTCTCGCGAGCCTCGACTTTAGCGTCAGGCGCGACCGCATCCTCGAGGTCCAAGATCAGCGCATCGGCAGGTATCGACTTGGCTTTTTCCAGGGCCCTGTCATTCGAACCGGGCATGTAGAGAACACTACGGCGCGGGCGGACGAGCATACGATTTATCCTTCTTGGTCTTAGGCTCTTGCGGTTTGAAAGTACTAAATGTTGCGGCGCGACATTAATCGAGCGCTCAAGAAACGCAAACCGACTAATGGCTAGACGCTCGTTCTATCGGCCTGCCGTTGATTAAGGCTGTTTTGCGAGCGACTAGGTTAGGGGTTGGCGAACCTTCCTGTTTGCGCGAAGTTTAGCTGGTGCGAGTCCGTTTCCCGCGTATTTCTGCACTCAAAAGGCCCGCGCCCATGGCCCGAGTTCTTGCGGTTTCGTCCCATGTCGCCCACGGCCACGTCGGTCTCAACGCCGTTGTCCCGGCTCTGCAAGCGATGGGGCACGACGTCATGGCGGTACCGACGGTCGTCCTCTCGAACCATTACGGCTATGCCGAAGTCGGCGGCTTCGAGGTGGCTCCACAGAAGATGACCGAAATTTTCAGAGGGCTACGGGCCAATGGCCACCTCAATGACGTTGATGCGGTCATCACTGGTTATTTGCCTACCCCGGAACATGTTGAAGCGATTGCCGACGAACTTGCGCGGCTTGGCGAAGCTTCACCGAATGTCCTCTACCTTTGCGATCCGGTCCTAGGCGATGATCCAGGCGGTCTTTATGTCAAACCTGAGTTGGCTGCTTCCGTCCGCGACAAGCTCGTTCCTCTTGCCGACGTCATCACGCCGAACCGCTTCGAACTTGCCTGGCTAACGGGGGCCGACGTCGGAACGGCTGCCGAGGCCAGTGGTGCTGCAAGGCTGCTTGGCGACGACGTGAGCGTGGCCACGACGTCGGTCCCTGCAGGCGACGGATTGCTTGAAATCGTATTGGCAGGCTGGCGCGAGGAAGATGTCATCGCGGTTCACGAACGTAATGGCGTTCCACATGGCATCGGGGACCTGTTTGCGGCTCTCTATCTGGGATTTCTGCTGGAAGGCTACAATGAATCCGATGCGCTTGCGAAGGCTACCGGAGTCGTCGAGGAGGTCGTCGAGGCAAGCCTTAACCGTGACGAACTACAGCTTGCCGGGCTTTTGCCGGATGTCATCAGAAGCGGCGATGGCTGAGACTGGAGTTGCAGGATACTGCTAGGCTGCCGTGTCCATCAGCGGCTACAGATCACTGACCGGCGTGGGCCGTCCCCGTCATACCGTCATTGCTGCGCCAGTGCAGCGTTTCGTCACCGCGATGAACCGTGAAACATTGCTCCTTTCCCGAATTCCAAGTCTTCCAGCCTTGGCAGAATTGGTCCCCGCTTATGTGCCAAGTTCCTTTGTCCTCATAGATCCCAGAGAAAAGCGCCATGACGGCCGAGCGGGCGACCATCGTGCCATTAGGCGAATATTCGATGGGTAGAGATCCGAATGGGGCCGTCAGGTGGATTGTTTGGCCTGACAGCAATTTGTTCAACTCCGCTCCGGTGAGTTGTTGAGCAGAGGCGGTCTGAGTGAAGCCGACCAGCAACGCCGCCCCTGATAGAACTGATGACCGCAATATTCACCCCCTTCTTTGCTTTAGTTTGGAGTATTCACTACGGGCAGTTGGTCGTGTTGGACCAACAGACTGCAGTGGTCAAAGATGCGCACTTCTCGCGGAATACGATTGGTCTTATGAACTCTGGTAATATCGCTCACGAGTTGAAGGATCCCGCGCTATGAGCTTCCCCCAGCCGCTTATCGATCGTTATCAGCGTTTCAAATTCCGGCACTTCGCGCCGAACTCCGAGCACTACCAGGAGCTCGCCGAAAAGGGCCAGAAGCCGGAGGTCATGATTGTCTCGTGCTGCGATAGCCGGTGCGATCCGGAAACAATCTTTTCGGCTATGCCGGGTGAATTATTTGTCGTGCGCAACGTCGCCAACCTTGTCCCGCCCTTCGAGACAGGAGGGAACTATCACGGCGTCAGCGCTGCACTTGAATTTGCGGTCCTCAACCTGAGGGTCAAGCACATCGTGATCATGGGGCATTCGAGTTGCGGAGGCATTACTGCGTCGCTTCAAGGCCGTGCGGCGGAAGAGACCGAATCGCGATTCATTACGCAATGGATGTCGATGCTGGACGAAGCCAAGAGCCGACTCAAGATGGCCCATCCAGGCGTCGCCGACAGGGCGCTGCTGCAAAGGGAATTGGAGTATTCAGGGGTCGTGACGTCGATCGCAAATCTGCGGACATTCCCGTGCGTGCAGCAGCTCGAAGAGAAGGGCCGCCTGGAATTGCACGGCGCCCATTTTGATATTGGCGCTGGGATGCTGTCTGTACTGGACGAGGATGCAAAAAAATTCAAGGCGGTTTAGTTCGCTAGACGCGCCTTCTCGATTGCCGGAATGACATCGCGAAGCAAGCTCTGTTCTGAAATCGGGCCGACGTGCTTATAGGCAATGCGGCCCTTGCCATCGATTACGAATGTTTCGGGCATGCCGTAGACGCCCCACTCAATCGCGCCGCGACCGTTCGGATCAATACCTACTTTCTTGTAGGGGTTGCCGTAGCGGCCAATAAAGCGGCGTGCTGCAGCGGCCTGATCCTTGTAGTTGACACCGTAGATTTCGACGTTGGTCCGTTCTTTGAGCGCGATCAAGAGCGGGTGCTCCTGCACGCAGGGGACGCACCATGACGCCCAGAAATTCAAAACCTTGACGCTGCCGTCAGAAAGATCCGCGCTTGAAATTCCCGGCACGGGCTGGCCTGCAGCGCGCAAATCTTCGAGAGCATCAAAGGACGTCGAAGGCACCGGCTTTCCGATAAGCGCCGAAGGAAGTTTTGAAGGGTCGCCGTGCGAAAGTGAGAACGCAAAGGCGCCAGCAAGAAATCCAAATACGATCAGAGGTGCGATGACCCAACCGAAACTGCGGCGAGGTTGCTCAGACGAAATTGTGGGTGGTGCCGTCATTTTGGATTGGCCTTGTCCAAGGAACCCTGGTCGGCTGCTCGCGAACGGCGGCGAGCGCCGCGTGCCTCAAGATTTTCCAGCAGCCTCTTCTGGCGGGCGCCATCATAGATGAGCCAAGCCGTGAGAGCGGCCAGCACAAGCGCCACGACACCGTAGCTGGCGAGTATGAAATCGGCGTGCGGTCCAAGATCCATGTGCGTTGAGTGTCCTAACTCTCTTAATATCTTAGCAAACTACTCAGCCGGCGCAGCGGCTTCAGCAGCTCGCGCGCGGTCGACCTCGGCGACGCGGAGTGCCTTCACTCGACGGCGCAGGATTTCATTGCGCATCCCCTTCATGTGCAGGGCGAAGAAAAGGAGCGAAAAGCCAAGCGCCGAATAGAGCAATGGGTAAAGCTGCGAAGAATGTATCTTCGGCCCATCGGAGCGGAAGACGCTGGACGGCTGGTGAAGCGTGTTCCAAGCCGGGATTTCAAGACCGAGCCAGGGGATTGTCAGGCCTTCGACCGAGATCTTGATGAACGGAAGAATGATGACGCCGACGAGAGCCAGAACCGCCGTCAGTTTGGCCGCCAGGTTTTCCTCTTCAATAGATGAGCGCAACGCGATCAGTCCGAGGTATAGGAAGAACAACAACAGCACCGAGGTTAAACGCGCATCCCACACCCAATAGGTCCCCCACATCGGCTTGCCCCAAAGTGACCCAGTGATCAGGGCAAGCAGCGTGAAAGCCGCACCGATTGGGGCTGCTGCCTTCGCGGACACATCGGCCAAGGGATGACGGAACACAAGCAAACCGAAACTTGAAAGCGCCACGATGGCATACCCCATCATGCCGAGCCATGCAGACGGCACATGGATGTACATGATGCGGATGGTTTCACCCTGCTGGTAGTCGGGTGGCGCCATCCAGCCGCGGTAGAGGGCGAAGGCGATCATTGCGACCGCAATCGCGGTGAGCCAGGGCAAAATGGCGCCCGACAGCGACATGAACCGCGTTGGGTTGGCGAGCTTCTGCGTGATGGACTGGTTGATCATAGTTGTAGGTTCTTAGGGATTTACAGGACATTACGCAATTCAGCGGCCGTATGGATTAGCGCGGTACTTTGGCTTTTTTATTTGCGGCTTCAGATACCCACCGCTTCGCGGCATCCGCCGCCTGATGATTCTCCGCAGCGGGTTCTCTATGCCAACACTTCCTAAAATCGTGTTGGGCTAGACGCCCTCGTCACTGACGGACAGTTCTCCGCTGGCGATTTGAGGTGTTTCTTAAGTTGCAGATTCACGTGAAACATCACTTTGATTGCGGCTTCAGTTGCCCATCGCTTCTTTCATTTGCGACATCCGCTGCATGACAATTCTCCGAAACGGCTAGCGAAACCAGGGAGCAAGGCGACCCGCCGAGGGCGGCGCCTGTCGGAGCGGCCACGCTGCAAGCGCGAACAGCCGCATTAGACATCAGTTGAGCTGAATACGCAGCGCGGCGGCGGCGGCGAGCGGGCCAAGAACGAGCGAGCCCAAGGAAAGCGCGCTCAGGATCAGGAACGAAGGCCAGAAGGATTGCCCGGCGAGCAGTGCGCCGGAAATCGCCTGTATGCCGTAGATTAGCGTTGGCACGTAGAGGGGAAGGATAAGCAGCGCCAACAGCAGGCCTCCGCGTCTTGCCCTCAACGTCAAGGCCGCGCCAATCGCCCCGAGAAAGCTGATCGCGGGTGTACCTGCGAGCATGGTAAGGACCAGCACGCCGTAAGCCGAAATATCAAGATTGAGGAGGATTCCAAGCACCGGGGCAAGCAATGCCAACGGGATGCCGGTCGTGAGCCAGTGGGCCAGCGCCTTGGCGGCTGCAACCAGCTCCAACGGTGTGCCACCAATCGCCAAAAGCTCAAGCGAGCCGTCCTCGTAGTCCGTTTCAAACATGCGGCCGAGCGAAAGAAGCGAGGACAGCAATAGCGCGATCCACAACAGTCCGGGCGCAATTCGGCTTAAGAGATTGAGGTCCGGACCAAGGCCGAGCGGCAGCATCGCAATGACGATGAGATAGAACCCCAGCGCGGTGCCGATGGCCCCTCCCTCCCGCAACGCCAGCGTGATGTCGCGGCGCAAGAGCGTAAAAAACGGGCTCATTATTCCCGCCCCTGACGGGGCTGCTCGACACTCGGCAAGCCGGTGTTGAAGCCCGACTCTTTTAATCGTGGCGTGTTTGATAGGCCTGTCAGGTGCAGTTCTCGTGCTCCTTCGAGACCAAGAGGGATGTGCGTTGCGGCGAGAACGATCCCGCTGCTTGCCAGATGATCCTTCACAATGCCTGCCAGCAACTCGACGGACGCGGTGTCGAGAGACACCGTTGGTTCGTCGAGCAGCCATAGAGGCCGGTTCGCGATGATGAGCCGTCCGAGGCCTAGTCGGCGTTTCTGGCCAGCCGACAGGTAAGCAGCAGGAATATCTTCAAGTGCCGATAGCCGCAGGCGCTCTAGAGCGTCGAAGACGCGGTCGCGGCGGGTTGTCCGTGTGGTGCTGGAATCGAGGTAGTCGCACCAGAACTCAAGGTTCTCACCAACTGTGAGACTCGATTTAATGCCGTTGGCGTGACCCACAAAATGTGATTGTTCTCCGATTTCGCGTTCTGGATCGCCGCCCTCCAGGCCGATTTCGCCCGACTCCAGAGCTAAAAATCCCGCTATCGCGCGCAGAAGCGTCGTCTTTCCCGCCCCATTTGGGCCTGTCAGGAGCAGAGCCTCACCTGACTTCGCCGTGAACGAAAGCCCGTCGATGACCAGCCGGTTGCCGCGGCGAATTGAGAGTTTTTCTGCAGCGAGATGCAAAATAATTCCAGGGCGAGGTTCGATTTCAAGCGAGCAGGGCGAGTAGTCGCCACGGACAGGGAAAAAGCCTACTCAAAGTCGAGTAGCATCGCCCGCCGCGCGCCTATATAAGGGAGGCAGAACGATTGGTGCTAGCGCAAAAAAACGAGAAGCCGTCGTCGAACAGGCCTTAAATGCCGGTCTTGCGGCACTTTCAGCTTCTCTTCCGCCGGCGCTCCGGCGGCGCGGCTTTCCACATAACTTGATGAGGAGGTCTGCTCGTGAGCACGGGTAACGCAAAATCACTCGACAGTTTCAAGTGCCGTAAGACCCTTGATGTCGGTGGCAAGACCTACACTTATTTCTCCTTGCCGGACGCCGAGAAGAATGGACTTTCGGGTATCTCGAAGCTGCCATTCTCAATGAAGGTCATTCTTGAGAACCTCTTACGCTTCGAAGACGACCGCACGGTTAAAAAGGCGGATATCGAAGCAATTGCTGCATGGCTGACCGACAAAGGCACGGCGAAGAGTGAAATCGCTTATCGCCCGGCGCGGGTTCTCATGCAGGACTTCACAGGCGTTCCTGCGGTCGTCGACCTTGCTGCAATGCGCGATGGCATGGTGCAGCTTGGCGGTGACCCGACCAAGATTAACCCGCTCGTTCCCGTCGACTTGGTGATTGACCACTCCGTAATCGTCGATGAATTCGGAACGCCAAAGGCACTGACCCAGAATGTCGAACACGAATACGCGCGCAATCAGGAACGCTATAACTTCCTGAAATGGGGACAGGGCGCTTTCGACAATTTCCGCGTTGTACCGCCTGGCACGGGTATCTGCCATCAGGTCAACCTGGAGTACCTCTCGCAAACGGTCTGGACGAATGACGTCGGCGGCGAGACGATTGCTTATCCCGATACGCTGGTTGGCACCGACAGTCACACGACGATGGTCAATGGTCTCGCCGTGCTCGGCTGGGGCGTCGGCGGCATCGAGGCCGAGGCGGCGATGCTCGGTCAGCCAATTTCGATGCTGCTGCCGGAAGTCGTCGGATTCCGCATCACAGGCAAACTCAACGAAGGCGTGACCGCTACCGACTTGGTGCTGACCGTTACGCAGATGCTGCGCAAGCGCGGCGTGGTCGGTAAGTTTGTCGAGTTCTTCGGTCCG
>JAJFHK010000191.1 GCA_021775655.1 Filomicrobium sp.
CATTATAGAGTTGAATAAGAACGGAGCACTAGCCAATCTCGCTGAAAATGAGAGGCATCGCCGACTGCTGGCCGCAGCAAAGGCCAAGTATGGTCCAGAAACAACGCTGTCCAAACCCCCATGTAACAAAGCTTGGTCAGCTTACCTGAAGATCCCTCCGCAATAAATTGGAGACGGTGCCTTCTGTAGAGATGCCCAACCAAAGACCAACTGCGAGCAACTTACCACATACGCCAGCTGTGGAGTTGCTAACGTTTCACCTTTAGTTTTCCCAATTGGCCGCTTTCGGGGTTAGATCGACCGTGCATAGCGCGGTACCGAATCGTCGAGTTTGACCCCGAACAGACTCTGTGCCGGTGCTCAACACAATTGTTGCACTCGACGTTGGCTGACAGCGTGTCACAGTGTGCGTCGAGATAAACAGCGATGCGACAGCAAAATTGCTGAATGTCCGGTCAACCCCCAAACGCGTTTGGTCCTCGATTTCACTGAGGGCCAATTGCGATTCTGCGATGTAGGTGGCTCAGGTCCGATTCCGGCACAAATGCAGACCCTCTTGAGGTCAAACCCATCAATTTTCCTGCTGTTCCATCATCCGATGTTTTCATTTGAACTGATGAATGAGGTTTGCGACTGTGTGTTGATGCGCCGACCATGCAGTGACGATCGTCCTGCAAATGCTTGAATTTTGCATGGGTTCCAAGACCGCCCAGCATTGCGACGAACGTAAAATCTAGGGCACGAAGAGGCCCGATTTGGGAGGAATACTATGCAAAACGGGGGCGCATGTCAGGCTTGAAATGGGCCATCGTAGCTATCGAACGGCTCAACGAAGCGGTCGGTCGAACCGTTTCATGGCTGACGTTGCTCATGGTCTTCCTGACCTGTTTCGTTGCCGTTCTCCGCTACGGGTTCAGTCTCGGTTTCGTATGGCTCCAGGAGCTTTACATCTGGATGCATGCGACCGTTTTTCTGTTGGCTTCCGGATACACGCTGCTGCATGACGGGCATGTTCGCATCGACCTTATTTATGGTCCGGCGAGCTTGAAGTTCAAAGCATGGCTCAACATCGGCGGAACGCTGCTTTTCCTTTTCCCGATGCTCGGACTGATCTTCTGGGTAGCGCTACCTTACGTTCAGCTGTCCTGGGAGCGCTTGGAGACTTCACAGGAAGCTGGTGGCCTGCATGGCCTGTTTCTCCTCAAGAGCTGCATGATCCTGTTTGTCGTGTTTCTTGCACTGCAGGGGATCGCGCTCGTTCTGCGCTCGATACTCGTGCTCGCAGGTGAGCCGGAATGGTCGCCTGACTCCACCATCGCAGAGCCGAGCGGTGAACTGAAATGAGCCCAGGCGAGTTCTGCAGCATCCTCTTAATTGTCGCCGTCTGCATCGCAATGATGCTCGGGTACCCGGTTGCATTCACCCTGGCGGGTGTATCAATCCTGTTTGCATTTGGTGGGTATGCCTTTGGTATCTTCGATCTCTTTTTCCTCAATGCCATTCCTGGCCGGCTGTACGGCGTGATGAGCAACGAAGTTCTCGTTGCCGTGCCGCTCTTCGTATTCATGGGCGTGATGCTCGAACGCTCCCGTGTCGCCGAGGAATTGCTGACGACAATGGGGCAGTGCTTTGGTTCATTGCGCGGCGGGCTTGGAATTTCGGTCACCTTCGTCGGCATGCTGCTGGCGGCCTCAACTGGGATCGTTGGCGCAACGGTCGTGACGATGGGCCTACTCAGCCTGCCGACCATGCTGAAGGCGGGCTATGATCCGAAACTTGCCTGCGGAACAATTTGTGCCTCGGGAACCCTTGGGCAGATCATCCCACCCTCCATTGCATTGGTGATCCTTGGAGATGCTCTTTCGGGAATCTATTCGGAAGCCCAATTGGCGAAAGGCAATTACATCGTCGAGCCGTTCAGCGTCATCGACTTGTTCGCAGGAGCGCTGATCCCCGGCATGTTACTCAGCTTCTTCTATATCTGCTACCTCGCGGTGCTAGCCTTCGTGCAACCTAAAACGAGCCCTGCGTTCTACGAGAAAGACGTCGGCGGGTGGACGCTCCTGGGCAGAGTGGCCAAGGCGCTTGTGCCGCCGTTGCTGCTAATTATCGCTGTACTTGGCTCGATCTTGGGCGGACTGGCGACGCCGACAGAAGCTGCCTCATTTGGTGGCGTCGGTGCGACGCTTCTGGCGATAGTGCGACGTCAGCTCTCACTGAAGGTCCTCAAAGAGGTCATGCAGGCGACCGCGCGAATTTCGGGCATGGTGTTTGCGATCCTCATTGGAGCATCGATCTTCGCGCTCGTCTTTCGCGGGTTCGGCGGTGATCACCTGGTCCAGGAATTCCTGACGAACCTCCCAGGTGGGTTTTTCACGGCGATGCTGACGGTCATGATCGTCATGTTCGTGCTGGGCTTCGTTCTCGACTTCATCGAGATCGTATTCATTGTCGTGCCGATCGTTGCACCGGCCCTATTCCTTGCAGGCGATGTCAATCCGGTATGGCTCGGCGTGATGATGGGCCTCAATCTTCAAACCAGTTTTCTGACACCACCATTTGGCTGGGCGCTCTTTTATATGCGTGGCGTAGCGCCGCCCTCGATCAAGACGACGGAAATCTATCGCGGTGTCATGCCGTTCGTTGTCATCCAAGTCCTGATGCTGGCGCTTCTCTGGACCTTCCCGGAAATCGCCACCTGGCTCCCGAGCGTCCTGTTCTAGCGCGTCAACGAGTTCGTGGGCTTCGTTCAATCCCGGGCTCGGGCCGGCTTTTTAAGCATCTCGAAATCACTTACCTCCGCGGCAAGCTTGGCGATGCTCGGTGCGGCGGACTGCATGCTTTCGACTGCGCTCGTGACTGTGAACTCGACGCGCGGGAACGGCGGGTCGGTTGGAATAATCTTCAGCCGTCCCGCCTTGATCTCATCAGTGTAACAGCGTGGCGGAAGCAAAGTCAGGCCCAGGCCCGCCGCGGCCAGGGATGCCGCTACAGTCAAACTTTTGCAGGTATCCATCCGGCGGCAATAGGCATCGCCAGCGCGAAACCAGTCTTCAATCGAGATGTGGTGGTAGGATTCTCGCGAGAGCGTAATAACGGGCAGATCCTGCATGATCCTGGGCGTCAGGACATTGCTCTCCAATTCGAATTCTGGACTCGCCATCCATGCGAATTCGACATACCCGAGGGAAACTGGTGTTACGTTATAGCCTGGAACACGGCCAGGAATGAGTACGAGATCGAGCGCGCCCTGATTGAGATTGTCGATCAGATCCTGCGTGAGAGCCTCATCCAGCTCGAGTGTCATCTTCGGGTAGCGCTCGTGGATCCTGCGCACGAATTCAGGCAACCAGGTCAGCGTCACCATTTCGGCAACACCCATCCTGAGAACGCCAAGGTTGGATTCGGCTGCCGCGATGCGGTGCTGCATTTCCTGCGACAAGCGAAGCGCTTCTTCGGCATAGTGGATGAGCTCGCGGCCCTTTGCCGTCGGCCGTGCTGTACGCTGGCTGCGGTCGAACAGCTCCACGCCGAGATCACGCTCAAGCTCGATGATGCGCATCGAAACTGTAGATTGCGTGGCATTGAGCCGCTCCGCAGCGGAACTGAAACTCCCCAACTTAACGGCCCAGTAGAACGTCTCGAGTTGCTTGAAATTCATCGCGTCCGCTCTGGCACCGAAGACTGGAAAGTATCCTCGACGGGAATATCCATGACCTGGTTGAACTTATTAAACAGTGTGCACAGTCCGACCCGGATTGTCAGTTCAACGATCTGACGGTCAGTGAAATGTCGCTGTAGCTCGTCGTGAAAGTCGTCGCGTATGCCCCACGGCCGCTCGATAATCAGTCGCGCAAAATCTCGAACGAGGTGCTCCTCAGGGGTAAAGCCGGGCACTTCGGGCTCCAGAATGGCCGACACCGAATCTGCTGGCAGGCCTGTTCGTTCGAGCGCAACAGAGTGGTGGGCAACGCAATATGGGCATTCGTTGAGGCGGCTTGTCGTGACGACGGCAATCTCCACGAGCCGTTCGGAGAGGCTGCCTTCGGATCGCAAGGCTTTGACGAGCCCGTAGAGATGACGGAAGGCGTCCGGAGAGTGTGCCAGCACAGCGACCTGATTGGAAAAATCCTTCTCGCCTTCGGAAAATTGGTCCCATAAATCATGAAGATCGACGGGAAGACCCTCTTTTCCAATCGCGCCAACCCTGGCCATGGAGATCCCCTTTGTCCGGCAAATCGCCCGCACAGATTGGCGCCGCGCAGACGCTTGCAGCAACCCGTCAT
>JAJFHK010000192.1 GCA_021775655.1 Filomicrobium sp.
TTTTAGGCACGCCGGCGACTGCCGAGAACCGAGTAGCGCTGGTCATCGGAAACTCAAATTACGCTCATGCCAGTTACCTCAAAAACCCGAAGCACGACGCGGACGGCATTGCAAATGTGCTTCAGGGCCTGGGATTTGACGTTTTCCAAGGAACGGACCTGACTCTCGCGGGCTTCGATCAAATCCTTCGGAAGTTTTCGCACGCTCTTGCTTCCGCCGACGTCGCCCTACTTTTCTATGCAGGGCACGGTGCCCAGGTAGACGGTACAAACTACCTCATCCCCGTCGATGCACGTTTCAAATCCATATCGGATATTACCGAGCGAGCAATCAGCCTACGCAAGATTCGGGAGGTCATGGAACGCCGCCCGCGCATCAACCTGTTGTTTTTTGATGCCTGCCGAAACAATCCTTTTCTTGCTGAACTCTCAAGTAGCGCCAAGAGCACATCGCGCAACTTAAGTCAGGGCTGGGCCAATATGGCGCCATCGCACGGAACGTATATTTCATTTGCCTCAGCTGAGGGTGAGGTGGCTGCAGATGGCGAGGGCCGCAATAGCCCATTCACGAAAGCACTGCTCAAATATATCGGGCTGCCGGGAACCGACATTATTGAAATGATGAAGTCTGTGCGCCGAGAGGTGATCGACGCCACAAAAGGTGCTCAGGTTCCCTGGGAACGATCATCAATGACGTCGCGCTTTGTGTTCGTGCGGACGACCCCAAGTTCCCAGACCTCTTTCATCTCAAGCGCAAAGAAACAGTATCGCAGGGGCGACAAAATCAAGTTGCACATCACTCCTCCTGAGGACTGTCGACTAACGCTCTTGAATGTCGACAAAGCTGGCAAGAGTTGCCTTCTCTTCCCTCATCCCGGTTTGCCTGACACGGTATTGAAGGCTGGCCAGCGCACCGTTTTTCCACCTAAGGGGTCGCTAACTCTCGGTGAGACGGGCGAGGAAACCTTTGTCGCCATGTGCAATGCGTCTGATGACGCAAAGAGAGCGGAAGCGCGGCATACCAAGACAATCGATTGCTCCAAAGGAGCGGCCGACCGCAATTTCAATGATCAGGTATTGGAGACTGTTACTTTCGATCTTGATGATGGAGAGGATAGTCAAATAGCTACTGCGTCGTCCACTTCGCCAAAACAAACGGTGCTCCGGGGTTCGCTCACCGTAAACGTTACTCCTTGAGGAGGTCGAAATTGCAGCTCAAACTGTTTGCAGCCTGCTCGCTTATCGTCTTCTCGCTTTCGGCCCGCGCACAGGAAACAGAAATTTTTCTGGGGCCATCTGCAGAGGTGCAATTGCCTGCAAGCACTCCAGTCAATTATCTGGCCAGGTGCCTTGCAAACCCAGACGATAACGTCAGCTGCTATCTTGCGCGTACGGCCACGACTGACGGCGGTTTGGAGTCTGTGGTCAATGGGCAGCTTGAGGCCACAAGCTATGTGGCTTGTGAAGCGCAAGGCGGGGTATGTCTGGAGCTTGCCACTCTCGACCTCGGCGAGAACAGCGGCGACGATATAGATAAACAACGGCTGCCATCCGTCGATGTCACCATCCTTTTCGAATATGACTCAGCGGCAGTGCAAGAGAATGAACAAGCTAAACTCGACCAACTCGCGCGCGCGCTCAAGGACCCGGTGAACGCTGATGCCCGATTTGCTGTAATCGGTCATACCGACGCAAAGGGTGACGAGAATTATAACTGCCGCTTATCGAGGCGCCGGGCGCAAGCCGTTGCCGAGCAACTCGCCGCATTACAATTTCCAGCTTCACGAACAGTTGCTGTTGGCGCGGGCGAGTTTATTCTGAAGAATGCGGACAATGGCGGTGCCGATGAAAACCGTCGCGTTGGCTTTGCGCGAATAAAGGAGGGTCCGGACGAAGTCATGGACCGCATGACAGAACTTTGTAAGGATTAGCGTCGAGCGGCACGGAGCGCGTAATTATGTTCAAGAAATTCTTTTTAGGTCTGTCATTGATCGTCATTTGCGGGCCGGCCATGGCTCAATCCGCCACCTATTCCGGCGGTTCGATTTACGATCTTTCACCACCATCGCAGCAGGCGACCGGTGGCGGTTACCTTGAGGCGCTCGTGCTTTCCAAGCGCCAGCACCGAATGAAGGAAATCCGCGATTACGCGGAATCTGACATTTACCGCCAACTGGCGCGTCCCATTGGGCGGCTAGCGATGAATATTGAAGCGCCTTCTGGCGCTCAGAAGCTTGGCTATTGCACGGTCAGTCTCATCGATGACGACCACATCATCACCAATCACCATTGCATTGTCGGCAATCCGCAAGGCCGTGTCACGGATGCGCTGTTGTGGATGGGGTTTCTAAGCACTCGGCATTCAAAGGGCGTGAAACAGTATGGTGTTGAGCTCAAACCTGCCGATGCGGATCAGGAACTTGACTACGCGATTCACAAAGTTCGTGGCAAGCCCGGCGAGGCCTGGGGGCGGATAAAGCTGGCGTCGAATGCTAAAATATTCGACAAGCAATCCCTATTCATCATTCACCACCCGGCGGGCGACAAGCAACACATCACACTAGGCAACTGCCTGACCGGCACGCCAGCCATTGATAATGACGACTTGCTACACGTATGCGACACAATCGGTGGCAGTTCAGGTGCACCAGTTTTCGCTCTAATGTTTCCGGAACCGAAAGTCGTCGGCCTTCACTACCGAGCGGTCGATATTGGATCACTCAATGCGGCCAAACGCATTGAGCGTATTGTTGAACGATCTCCACTGCTGAAGCGATTGACACAAGAAGTTGTGGCTGGCGGGGCAACCGCCGCGCCGACTTCCAGTCGAGGAACCCATTCGCGAAGAAGTCAATGCTTTACATGATGAAATTGCGATATTGATAACGAGCAACGACCAGGAAGGTGCTTCGGCGAAAGATGCAGGCTCCAAAGACCCGCGCATCGCGATGCTGGACAAGGAAGCCGAGGAGGAGCGCCTTCGCACCGATTCCAATACGGCACTTGCCAAGAATGCGCCAGCAGGCAGTGGCGAGATTGATTTAGGCAGTCTGATATCAGGGCAATTAAAATTCAAAATGCAAACAGCGTTCGGCGGCTCTACGCCTGTGTTTTCGGATTCTTCAAAACAATTCGCAGAAATGCTCGCTGCTCGCTCAAGTGGGAGGATTAGGCTCGAAATATTTTCGAGCGGAGAAATTGTAGGGGCGCTCGAACTCCTTGAAGCCGTCAAAGTTGGAGTACTGGATTTTGGATGGACTTCCTTAAATTACTATTCTGGCGAGGATCGCGCGACAGCGCCAGCATCGACTTGCCTTTGACCTCGTTGCAGAAGATCGCGATTGCCGCGAGGTACATGCGAAGCGGAAGCTTATGCGAAGCGAAAATCGTTCCCGATGTAATCGAGAAATCCTTCTTGCAGGACCGGCACCGATAGCGCGGGGCCTTGCTGGCACGGCGGCAGTCGTAGGCGTCCCGTCCGCCACAATGCGGGCAGACAGGATCACCGGACGTGTCCGGCCAGCGGCATTTGCGGAACGCGGTTTCGGCTTCCTGATCCGACATGCGGAGCACCTGGACGAGGGAGAGCGTTTTAGCGTTTCGAGAAAGGAGGAAGTGTTGGGCCATGATAATCACCATACTTGAGGGCATTTCCTCATATATGGGGATTTTTCTTCAATGAGGCAGCCCAATGGACGAGAAACTGGCGGAGTTCAACGACAAAGCACGCGGCATCCTGCGTGCCGAGATCAAGCGACGGAATCTCAGCTACGACGACTTGGCAGAAAAGTTGGAAGAGATCGGTGTGGAGGATACCGCCAAGAACCTGTCGAATAAGATCGCCAGGGGATCTTTTACGGCGGGGTTCTTCCTGATGTGTCTGGAGGCTATAGGTTGTCGGACGATCCGCCTTGAGGATGAGTAATTCCGAATGAACCAACGCGAAGTCGCAACCGTTCTTGTATTCAGCTTTATTCTGGCGGTTCTAGGCACCATCACTCTGGCGCTGCTAGCAAGCGACTATAACAACTCTGTATATGAACAGGCCGAAAACCAAGTAAGCCGAGAGGAAAATTGCAGCACCCAAATGCGGGCGTTTGGGTATGATCCATCCACCAAGCGCAGCCAAAGAGAAGATGGTGATGCCCGCGAGAAACGCGCTGAGCATTGCAAGGAAATTCGGGCCGTCATGGCGGCAGAAAAGGCTGCTGCGCTGACTCAGAGGCAAGTGCTTTTCGGAGTGCTGAGCTTCGGATTTATTGTGATTGCTACTGGCGCTGCGGTTGCGGCTGCTTGGTTCACGAGACGCCAGGCCGATATCGCGAACCAGTCGTTTCGTGCGACTCACCGACCCAAGATTGTTGTGCACAGGTTCCAAGCCAATACTGACCCCAATACCAAACACATCGGGGCATCGTTCAGCTACGTTAATGCTGGCGTTACACAAGCGAAAATTGTCGAAATAGGAGGCCTGATCTTTATCGGCGAGAAACCTCCGGCTATTCCGCAGACACAGCGGATTGATAATTGGCTTGCATCCGGTGAAGCGCGCGATCACACGCTTACTTCGGAAATATCCGATCTCGTCGCGATTCTTGACGCGAAACGAACCGAACGAGGCTTCACATCTGACGACATCATGTGCATTGGATATATTCGATACGAAGACGAACGAGGGATTAGGAGAGAGACCGGATTCTGTCGATCTTACGACGTCAGCCAGCACGCTTGGCTTCGCGTAAAAGACACTGACTACGAGTATTCCTATTAGCTGAAATGACCGAAGCGCCGACACGGCGCGCACCTAATCTACATCTCACCCTCCCTCTTCAATGGATTGGTGGTCTTTGCGCCATAATACCGCAATCGAGTTGGTATTGGGCTACGTTCGCGAGGGGGTCAGTACCGATGCCAAGACCTTCAATGTATCGCCAGTACCAGTCGAAAAGGATCGCGAACTTGACTATTCCATCCTCGAAGTGTTTGGCCGGCCAGACAATGAATTTCGAAACTCAAACTTTCGAAGCAGCAACCGGTAGACCTAACCCCGTATTGGATCATCGGTCATCCAATGGGGGAAGCTCAACGCATTAGCCGGGAGGGTTGCCTCAGCGACAAACCCGCTGTCGACAATGGGCGCCTGCGGCATCGTTGCGATACGCTGCCCGGCAATTCAGGTTCACCCGTGATCGATCCCGAACAACGATCGGCTATTGCCCTGCATCATGCAGGTTCAAGCCGCAATAGCATCAACTACGCGATCCCTATTTCGCGTATTGCAGCACGCTCGAAATTGGTCGGAGAGCTCGCCAAGAATTCCTTCCCCGTGGCGAGACCTAAGAGTCAAGATGCCGGCCAACTGAAGCAGCTGCGGGAGCGCCTTACCACTCTTGAAGAGCAACTGCGCAAAGAGCGTAGCAAGCCGAAGCCCATTGATGATGGCAACTCAGACGCCATGAAGGCCATGCGCGAGCGATTGGCGCTGTTGGAAGACGAGGTCAAAACGGCGCGCAAGGAATCTCAAGAGACGAATGAAACCGAGGAAATGCAAGCCTTGCGGAAGCAGCTCGCAGACCTTGAGACGGAACTCAACGAATCAAGAAAACTCGAGATCGCCAAGCCTGAACCTTCAACCAGCACGAAACCCTACTCTCTCGATCTGCTAGCCGCAAAAGTTAGGGATTCAGTTGAAAAGGCCCGGCGGAACTCCAAGATTGCGAAAGGAAAGTCGCAGTCCGCTCGGTCGAAAGCCGCGGAGGCAAGACGCGTTTCAAAATCAGCACGGCGCGGTCGCGGAATGTGGGCAGGCAAGGTTCGCGGTGGGGTCGGAATCTATCGCGGCCAGCTTCGAAAGAACAATTATCACTGGCTCGGATTCTTTAAGCACCTAACAACCAAAGAGTCCGGCAATGCGTACTTTGGCCAGTTCGCAGGTGGAAGGTATCACGGCCTGGGTGTATTCAAGTTTGGCAACAATCCGTCAAACACGGGCGAAGTTGCGTCCTATCACGGTCAAGTCAGTGATGGCTGTTGGAGCGGCTACGGCGTCGTCAAATGGAAGAACGGTGCGACCTATTCGGGCTCAGTTTCTAACGGACGCATGTCAGGCTCGGGCTTGTCGAGTTGGAAGGACGGCATGAAATATGAAGGGCAGTATTCGGGCGGCCAGCGCAGTGGATACGGGGTGATGTGGAATTCTGATGGGAGTATTTCTCAATCGGGTTATTGGCGCAATAACGACTTGGAGAGGGTCGTTACGAAGTCTGAGAATTGACACGTTGCAACCGTGGGGTCGCTCATAAAAGTATACACTATCGTTACGCCTCCGAACTTTCTCGATCTGCGCAACAAATGGGTTGAACTCCTAGTGATGTCACGCAATGTGCAACATCCAAATCCATTCGTGACATGGAAGGGAGCATAGGCACGAGCTAAGTGTATGATTCTTGTGCTGGATGTGACCCTGCCCCCACTGACTGGTCCGGTTTGAAGGTTAGTTCATCGAAAACCTCGGCGGCAGAGTTGAGTCGGCTCATCGAAGCGGCGGATACAGTTGCTGAGCAGAACGGAAGATAACCAGAACTGGTCAGGCGTAAGGGCAAAGTGGGAACAAACTCCCGCACGGGTCGCACCGATTACCCTATAATCTCAGCTAAGTCATTGAAGTGATTTGGCTGGGGTTCCTGGACACGTATCGAACTATGTGCAGCGCCCCAGCACAGAATTTTCTTAAGTTGCTCGAACAGGTCGGCCAACTCAATGAGTCTGTCTAAAACATGCTTATCAGCCGCTGCCCCGCCGATGAGCCCCAGTTGAATTCAAGCGAATTTTACTCAGCCCAAAACACTAGCTGGCTGCGAAGCAGGTGGGGGATTCCCGCCCGTTTATGCCGTCTTGTTCACGGAACCGCGCGCACTCAATAACCGGACAAGTTCTCGGCAGCAGTCCGCCACTGCAGTTGATTCCGGTTTCGACCGCAGTGTCACAAATGCTGAACGGACGCGGCACATCTCCTGCTCGGAGAATTCACCCGAGATGCTATTGGCCCACCCACCCAGAATTACTTGAAGGCTCTCATCCCGGCCCAAATCAGGACGGCCTGAAGCATCCTGCAGCGGTATGCGTGTGGTCGGGTTCGCAGAAGGCAATTCGTTGACAACAAAAATAGCATCAAGGATAGCGTTGCGAACGTAATTCACTTTAGTCTCCTTACGTAACTGTGATTCGTTCGCTAGCCTAGCGCGATTGCATGACGGAAGACACCGTTACTCATCAAGTCGACCATCCATAGCGACGCCTGAACCAGTTACAATTCTCCGATCTTGTGTGGGACTATTTCCCTGAACTCGCGGCGCAGCTCCGTACAGGCACCTGGCCCACTTGTGTCAAGCGGAGGTGCTTCCACAGCGATCGAGTTGCCTCCGTAAGTGTGTCTCGTTAGGGCAGGGGCGAAAGACGGTCTCGTTAAAGATTGAATGGTCGATCCTTTCAAACGGATTATTACGAGACATCACACTCAGTAGCATCACTTGGAAATAAGCCATGTCACACCTGTTCGAAGACTTTCATTCGATCAATCGCGATTTGGATTCGCCATGCTCTCTTGAAGATCCAAAACTTTGGTATTTGGCAAGCCTAGTTGCTGAGGTGGCATATTATCACATTCCCGAGTGGGAGGCTGATTACAGAAAGCGACTTAAATTTATTCCGTGTGACGCATACGCAGCAAGTCTCGATACTCATACTCCTTTCAACTTGTCTGAATTTCTTGGTTCCTCTCTAATGGACCTTCCAATATTTGTTGTTGTTGGTCGGGGCATAGTAGCAGTCGGCATCACCACTCGAACTCGCTTGTTTATCGGCTTCCGAGGAACTCTTTTTTTATATCACCAGGATTGGAGGACCAACATATTAGCGGATCCGGTTCATTTATGGAGCTTTCGCGATGCGCGGCTGCATCGCGGCTTCGCTGAAGAGGCCTTACGAGTGATCAGATTAATCAATCATGAGATAAAGTCTTTGAGCTCCGCTCCGTCTGAAATAATTTTTTGTGGGCACTCCCTTGGTGGAGCGGTAGCCTCTATCTGCGCGAACTTTGCTGACATACAGGAGAACACGAGCCTTAAGACAATTGTCTTCGGATCCCCCCGATGCGGAAACCTCGCTTTTCACTGGCAGAGTGGGTGCGAATGCATTCATATCCGACGCGACGGTGATATTATCCCTCTGCTTCCGTCTAAATCAAAGGGATATGCGGATTACCTGCTTGAGTTCGGAGTGGATGGAAAGAGCTTCATTGAGTCACCTACCTTGGGAACCTTCTTCCGAAGAACTGCATTCTTTGCATTTTCACGCTGCGAGCCACATTCGATGGAGGGCTACCGCAAGAGTCTAGGCGAGCTTAGCGAGGCACGGGATCCGCAACGTCCGTTGATCGATGCCGAATTGTTCCCAGTATTCGGACCAGCCTGACGCAAGCCGATGGCATGCTCTCTTGATCACCCTCAATCTAAGCATGCGGACCTGCCTTCCGAGCTCACCGACTGACAGACACGCTTTTGTTCGCCACGATGGCGCTCTTTTGAGCCCAAAGTTTCCGGCGCTTGCGGACTTTTCTTGCGGGTTTTGTGGACGCCGCTTTCATCTCATAGAGAAGCTTTGAATTTACAGCTTTGACCATGCGACTTTTCTTTCGGAAAGCCCTCAACTTCTTCGGCTGGCCCGCGGCGTCAATATATGATATTTCGTAGCGCCCTGAATTTACTGGTCTGATATGCGCGACGATTTCTTTGAGGCTTAGCCCTGCTTGCGCAATCTCGGAAGATGTATAAACGCTAAGCTTTTTTTGGATGCCCATCACCAAGCATATTTGAATGATGCGATCTTGAACAAAAGTGGCTTCGGCGATGATAAACGGTCGCCAACCTTTATGGAACCACGGCGCTGAAACTCGCCTGCCCGCACTTGGCGCTCTTTTTGCCCCAGAAATCGGCTCCGTGACCGACGTGCATGGGTGCTTAGGCCAAGGAGGACCCAGTTCATCAAAGTACACACGTCCGCCAAACTCTGACTGAAAGAAAAATACTGCTGCCCCACATACAGGACACTTTGCGAGTGGATTCACAAACCTATCCCAGTGAATGGAAATTCGTGAATCTATCTTATAAAATGGGCGAGGCTGCGGGGCGATCTTGTTTCGACCGCCACCCCTTCCAAGATGGCCTGCACCACCCCATCCACACCTGCATTCGGGAGAGTGATTCCAGGCATTGCACATGCTTTTTTACTTTCGGTGGCATCAGGCAATTCATCGACATGATTCGTGCTTATTTTTTGTGATTCGCATTCGCCGAAAGTTAATTCCGTCGAATACAATTCTTTTTGCACCGTCTAGCTCGCTTGGGTTGCACTTACCACAAAGCTCCAGTTAGGGGGGCGTCGGGATGAGAGCCAGTGCGGATCTCGTGATCCGGTGGCCATTAAACCGGCGTGAGACTTGTGGACAAAAGCACGCCCCCCTCTTGCCATGTGTCACCGATTGTGTCACCTGTCACCTAAACATAGGGAATCACCAGCCATGAAGAGCGGGACGGAACAGTTTGGCGCGTTCATTCGAAAACACAGAGAGGACAAGGAAATCGGGTTGCGGGAGATGGCCAAGAAGATTGGTGTTAGCCCGACCTATCTGTCCAAGGTGGAGCGTGATGAATTCTCGCCCCCGGCTGAAGACAGGGTTCGGAAGATCGCAGAACTCTTGGACCTAGATGTCGACGAACTGCTCGCTATGGCGGGTCGCGTGTCGTCTGACCTCTCCGAAATCATTCGTGATAAGCCAAGAGCCGTCGCGGATTTACTGAGAACGACGAGGGGGATGTCAGCTGACGAACTTGCAAGGCTGACAAAGGCGGCAAAGAAGCGGAGCGGCCGATAGTTGGAGAATGGTCCGCTCGGATAAGGATGAAGGATAAAACATCGATGAGCATGAGGGTTCCATTTCTTCGCGAGGAACGCATCGAGGAGGATGCAGAGCTGCTGCTTAGCGAGTTTGCAGCAAGCCGAGGGTTGTCTATCGAGCCTCCAGTGCCCATCGAGGCGATACTTGAGAAGTATCTCAAGCTACCGTTTGAGTTCGATGACATGCACGAGATCATCGGCGTTCCGCGAGTAAACAGCGACGCTGA
>JAJFHK010000193.1 GCA_021775655.1 Filomicrobium sp.
CGGCTTCAGCTCAGCCTCCATAGCCGCAAGCGACATGGCGTTCTCGTAATCATCGTCGTCGTCGTCGTCGTTCTCGCCTTCGGCAGCTTCTCCCTCAGTGTCCTGCCCTGCAGGTGCAGTTGTTGGAGCGCCGGGGGCAGCGGCTGCTGGAGCGCCAGCGCCAGGTGCAGCATCGGGAGCAGCTGCGCCGTTGGCATTGGCTTCAGGATTCGCTACGCCCTCAGCTGTCGGCACCACCTTGGCTTCAGGACCCTCGTAAGTTGCTTCGAGGTCGATAATGTCGCGCAGTAGAATGCGGCCATCGTTCAATTCGTCACGCCAGATGATAATGGCCTGGAATGTCAGAGGGCTCTCGCACAGGCCTGCGATCATCGCTTCGCGTCCGGCCTCGATACGTTTGGCGATGGCAATTTCGCCTTCGCGCGACAGCAGCTCCACTGAGCCCATCTCGCGTAGATACATGCGGACAGGATCATCTGTGCGGTCAGTCGGCTCGGACTTTGTCTCGGTTTTTGTTGGGACCGCCTGCGTGGTCAGCTCACGGCCGGCTCCGCCGCCGGCCTCGTCAGTGGCTGGCGTTGCGCCTTCTTCAGTTTCCTCATCTTCTGATTCCACAACGTTGATGCCCATCTCCGAAAGCTGGGCGTACAGGTCCTCGATCTGATCAGAGGAGACTTCTTCCGATGGCAGCACCTTGTTAAGGTCTTCATAGGTGACGTAACCGCGCGCCTTGGCAGCCTTTATGAACTTCTTTACCGCCGAATCCGACAGGTCGAGGAGCGGACTATCGCGCTCGCCCTCGGTCTGGGCCGCGCCGGTCTGTTCCTGATCTTTTACGTTTGCGTTCGCCATGCTTGTCTTACCCTCTGTGAATTGGGGTCATAATCGAACCTCTTGGTTGCCCGGCTTCGTCAGTATCCGAACGGGTGCGCGTGCCCAATAGCTTGGGGCCGCAACGCAATGCGTTGGGCCGCCGCTGGCATCAATCGCCGTTCCAGGATCATCGTTTCGGGCCACCCTTGGGTTTGTCGCGTCTTCTATTTAGTCGCGTCCGCAGGACCGAGGCCGCTCGCGCCGCTCGGATGGTTTCTCTGCCGGAGGCCGAAGATGCGGCCACCGACAGTGGCCCACCGGATGAAGCGGGGGCCGTTATTGGGGTCAGTGACCACCTGCGAATCCCTGCGTTAAGCGCTGGAAACAGGCGGTCTGGTCGGTCGTGTCGCTCCTTGCTGCAGCGCGATGATATCTTCGAAGCCTTCCCGTACGGTGTCGGCTTCCGCGTCTGGATCAGCGAAGCGATCGGATCGATGTACCATGAGCTGTCCGATTCGGAGCAGCGTATCTCCCAACCCCAATCGTTCTAGGTGTGAACGTAAGGTCGCTGTGTCAAGTGCTTTTTCCTCTGCGTGGGCGGAAAGTATGGCATCGCGCAGACCAAGCAACCCTTTTGACGTGAATTTCAGTGCGGCGATATCTTCGGCGTGTTCATCGATTAGATAAGGATGATTCAACAAACATTGAAGGATCAGCGCTTCGCGGGCCGGCAGAGCCGATCCGTGCCCTGCCGCACGGGAACTGCGCTTTAGGCTCTCGCTGGCAAAGGCTGGAGGTGGGCCGGATGGGGACTGACCGGGCCGGCCAAACCTTCCGCCGCCTGTACCATGCGGGCGTTTCAGGAACGGCTGGGAGATGCTGGCGTAGACGCCGCGCGCCGCGGCTCCTTGGGCTTTCGGTCCGCCGTTTATCGTTGATGAGGGGGCTGCCTGCCGCGCCATTGCTCTCCAGGCGTGGAACAATCGGTCCTTGATGTTGCGGTCGTAATGGGTGCGCACTGCATCATCAGTAATCCCGGCCACAATTTGGCGAAGTCGCAATTCCAGTCCTGCGCGACGCTCTGGCGTAGACCACTCTCCATCGCCCCATTCGCGCTCAAAGAGCACGTCGGCAAGCGGGCGGGCCTTCGTAAGCAGGGCTGCAAGCCCATTGCGACCGCTTTCGCGGATCACGTCATCGGGGTCGAGACCGTCTGGAAGAAAGGCGAACCGCAAAGAGCAGCCGGGCTTGAGGTGCGGCAATGCGGTCTCGAGGGCGCGAAACGCGGCCTTTTGCCCGGCACCGTCGCCATCGAAGCACAGGAGCGGTTCTGGGGCCATCCGCCACAGTAGTGCCAGTTGGTCCTCAGTTAATGCAGTCCCGAGAGGTGCGACAGCTTCGTGAAAGCCGGCTTCGGCGAGCGCAATTACGTCCATATAGCCTTCAACTGCGATAACGCTGCCGGTTTCGAAGGCGGCCTGCCGCGCGTTGTGCGCATTGTAAAGGATGCGGCCTTTGTGAAACAGCGGCGTGTCGTTCGAATTCAGGTATTTCGCCTTCTGCTCTGGATCGAGTGCGCGGCCGCCGAAAGCGATCACGCGGCCCTTGAGGTCAGTGATCGGGAACATCACGCGATTGCGGAACCGGTCGTAGGGCACGCGGATGTCCTCACCGCCGATCGCCATCCCCGACAAAACGACTTCGCGTTCAGTGAACCCCTCGTTGAGGAGATGCTGCTTGAGGTCGTTGCCACCATCAGGAGCATATCCGAGCCGGAAGCCGCGTATTGTCTCGTCGGAAAGCCCACGCCGCTCCAGGTAGGAAAGCGCATTTCGCCCAGCGCTCGCGCGCAGGCACGATTGAAAATAGCGAGCGGCTTCTTCGACAAGCAGATAAAGCCGCTCACGGGTGTCGTTTTGAGCCTGAGCCTCGGGCGTGCGTGGGGCTTCTTTTGGCAGTTCGACACCGGCCTCTCCAGCCAGTTGCTCGACTGCTTCCGGGAATGCCAAGCCTTCGGTCTTCATCAGGAAGGTAAAGACATCGCCATGTTCACCGGTTGCGAAGCAATGGTAGAAGCCTTTTTGATCATTCACGGTGAATGACGGCGTTTTCTCGGTCTTGAAAGGCGATAGACCGACCAACTCCTTGCCCTGCCGCTTTAGATTGACCTTGCGCGCGACGACCTGGCTCACCGGCAGGCGAGCACGGATCTCTTCGAGCAAATGCGGGGCGAATCTCATGCGTCGAGCGCTTTTTCAACTGGCGCACAAACGCAAACAAAAGCATCCGCAAACCCACACATTTGGATTTGTGATGGCTCATGATTAGTTGATTCGGCGTCGACGAATCATCGTAATTCAACTTCGCCTTCACGACAGGGGCAACGGTCCACGTCATCCCCACAGGATTTTATACAGGTTATCCCCTGGACGAGCGTCTATCCCGGTTCAGCCATCTTTGAGGCCCTCTTTGACCATGGCGCTGACCTTGCCAAAGTCCATGCGGCCTGTGAAGCGCTCCTTCAGGATGCCCATGATCTTGCCCATGTCCTTGAGGCCGCAACAGCCGGTCTCCTCGATTGCGGCTTTGACCGCATCGCGCATCTCGTCTTCGCTCATTTGCTGAGGCAGGTATTCCTCAATGATCGCGATCTCGGCCTCCTCGCCCTCGGCGAGCTCTTCGCGGCCGCCCTGACGGTAGGTCGCCGCTGAATCCCGGCGCTGCTTAATCATCTTCTGCAGGAGCGCCAGAATATCCTGTTCGCCGATTTTGTCCTTGCCGGTCGCTTGGCCAGAGTCATCGGCGCGTGCGGCAATATCGCGGTCCTTGATGGCTGCGTTAACGAGGCGCAATGTCGACAGGCGCTTCTTGTCGCCGGACTTCATCGCCTCTTTGATCGATTGGTTGATGCGCTCACGCATGGAGCCTCCAATGGGCACTTCAGGCCGGCGCGGTCTTATCACATCGCCGCGGACCTTGTTTCTCCACCTATATACGTTCAGGAGACAGTCGTTGCTAGCCCGCCTATCCCGTCCTTGAAAAGCTGGCTGGATTGACCTTATCTAGCCACCTTCTTAGTTTCCCACAGAGCTAAACACCTAATCCTGGCCAGCTGCGCACGTACCCTATTGCCGCAGGCCTTGCGGGGTGACATAGGAAGCCTGCCTCGATTATACCGTCTGGGATGTGCGCGCCAGCGGCTGCGTCATCGACACAAACGACTTGGCACACACAACAATTGGGTTAGCCCTTGAGCACGACGACGTCAGATGGTTGGGCGGAGGCCCCGACGACTGCGCGCCTTGTTTTGGCGGATGGGACCGTGATCGCCGGCGAGGGGCTGGGGGCGGTTGGTAGCGCTGTTGGAGAGGTCTGCTTCAACACTGCAATGACAGGCTATCAGGAGATCCTTACGGATCCCTCATACACCGGCCAGATCATTACCTTTACCTTTCCGCACATCGGCAATGTCGGCGTCAACGGCGACGACAGCGAAATCTCCAATCTGGCTGCGACATCAGGGGTACGTGGCTGTATCCTGCGCGCAGGAATCACAGAGCCGTCGAATTACCGGGCGACGCGACATCTCGATCAGTGGCTGAAGGAGCGAGGCATCATTGCGATCGCCGGTATCGATACGCGCGCCTTAACAGCACGCATCCGTGAGGAAGGCATGCCGAATGGCGTTATTGCCCACCAACCGGATGGTGAATTTGATATCGCTGCCCTTAAGGCTGAAGCCGCCGCCTGGTCCGGGCTTGAAGGGATGGACCTCGTACCCGAGGTCACGACTGGGCAATCTTATACCTGGGATGAAATGCGCTGGAGCTGGCCTGATGGTTTTTCCCGCAGGGAAAATGCTGACATTCATGTTGTAGCAATTGACTATGGATTGAAGCGCAACATCCTGCGCTGTCTCGTTTCGGCGGGTTGCCACGTAACAGTACTGCCGGCCACAGCAACGGCTGAGGAGGTGCTCGACCGCAAGCCCGACGGGATCTTTTTGTCAAACGGTCCGGGCGACCCGGCTGCCACCGGTGAATATGCCGTACCGCAGATCAAAAAGCTTCTGGATTCCGGTCTGCCATTGTTCGGCATCTGCCTTGGCCACCAGATGCTTGCGCGGGCCCTTGGCGCCTCGACAAGTAAGATGCATCAGGGCCACCACGGCGCTAATCATCCGGTGAAAGATTATACCACCGGCAAGGTCGAAATTACCTCGATGAACCACGGTTTCGCCGTCGACCGTGACAGCCTGCCGGACGATGTCGAGGAAACACACGTCTCGCTGTTTGATGGTTCCAATTGCGGAATTTCAGCCCGCAACCGCCCTGTGTTTTCGGTTCAGTACCACCCAGAAGCATCACCAGGGCCGCAGGACAGCCACTATCTATTTGAGCGCTTCATCGCATCCATCGAGCAGCACCGTCAGGCGGGCTGATCCCAATTACCTGACTTACTGCATCAGCATTCAGAGATGTGCAGCGAGTACAAGCCAGGATACTGGAAGAGATGAAAACCTTTGCATCGGTCCTACTGGTTCTGACTATGGCTGGATTGGCATTCAGCTCGAATGTTGTGGCAGATAATCGCGATCCGCCGCCACCGCCAACGGCCTGGAAGTCGGAAGAACTGCGTGACCACGCACTCGTCGGTATGGTTTGGTCGGCGCGAGACAAGGCTTTCGTTAAATTGCGGGACTTCGGCCGGTCATTGGCGATAGCCCGGTTCGTTCTGCTTGGTGAAGTCCATGACAACGCCGATCACCACCTGTGGCAGGCTTGGGCGATCCGCACGGTTTCAAAGCTTCGCGGCTCGCGCATCGTAGAGGGTGCCCCGCAGCTCGATGTCATCGCCATGGAGATGGTGCGGACCGATCAGTACGATGCCCTCGACAAGTTCTACGGCAGGAAGGTCGCTGGACCCCGACCTCGCAAGGCACGCGATTTTGCAAGGATGCTGAAGTGGTCGAAAAGCGGCTGGCCGGACTTCAAGATCTATGAACCGATTATTGATCAGGCACTCTACGAGCAACTTGTCATCATCCCCGCGAGCGTGTCGCGGGAATTCATCCGGAAGCTCTCCAAGGAAGGCAAGGTGGCGCTGGCTGACGGCGAAAATGAACGGCTGGGACTTGCCCACGGCCTCGATAAGGAACTTGCGGAATCTCTAACCGTAGAAATCCGCGACTCGCATTGCGGCCTGATGCCAGAGGCCGCGATCCCTTCAATGAGCTTCATTCAGCGGTTTCGTGACGCCACCATGGCCGACGCGTTATTGTCGGTCGTAAGTGGAAAAGGCGGCATCTTGATTGCTGGCAACGGCCATATCCGCCGCGACCGAGGGGTTCCCTGGTACCTGGAAAAACGCGGTGTTCCCGCAGAGCAGATCGTTTCCCTCAAGATGGCGGAAGTCTCAGAGGAGGCGACCAACCCAGAAGACTATATCGAGCGCGGGCCAAGTGGCGCGCCGAGTGTCGACTTTGTCGTCTTCACGCCGCGGACCCAGCGGCTCGACCCATGCGAGGAAATGCGCAATCAGATGCAGAAACGACCACCGCCGGACCGTAGCTAGGTCAATTCCTTTGAAAAAGCTCTTGTATTGCGATGGCTGTCGGTATTATCGGCTAAGATACCGCGCAGCTGGAATATTTTGAACTATCGCGCATATTTGCATCGGTTTATCAAACGTTAGGATTTCAGATGATTGACACAGCGACAACGCCGGGAGCACCAAACGCACCGCTAGCTCCAGCTATACAAAAAGTCGATCCCAAAGGCGATGTCGTGGTGTGGGGGCACGCCGGCATCTTTTTCTGGTGGCCACTTTGGCTTTACGGATACTTTTGCGGCTTTATTACACATATGTTCGGTACGGAAATGCAGCTCGGGGACGGCCCGGTATTCAAGGTCTATGAAGAGTCTTGGCCCGGCGTGGCGTTCCTCACATTGCTGCTGCTGATAATCATGTTTTCAGCCTGGAGGATAAAGAGCTACGTTGCCGTTGTCGGAATTCTGGCGGTTATCGTCGCCATCGAGGTTCTCATTCGGACCGGTTATTGGGATGGGGTCCTGGGTTGGCTTATTTCGCCGGTGATCTACCTCAATTTGGCGTTCTACTTGGTCTTTTCGTCTGTGCTACTGTTCGTCTGGATCACTTCGGTCTTCTTTCTAGACCGATTGACTTTTTGGCGGATTCAGCCGGGGCAGGTGCAGGAGGTGCACGTTCTCGACCATATCGACGACCGCACCTACCCCTCGATGCTCATGACCGTCCATCGCAAGCCTGTCGACTTCATGCGCCGCTTGCTCGGGCTATTTCGGACCGGCGATCTTGTCATTGCCTCATCTGACGGGCGTTACAATGTGACGATCCCAAATGTCTGGAGTATCGACAGCAAGATCAATCGGATCACCGGGATCATCCACGCCCGCAAATCAGCCTGAACAGTGCGCCGCGGTCGGCTGCTGTGCGCGATTGTCGGAGCCGGCAATTACCTTTTTATCGTTCGACCGGGGAAGTAGAAGACTTGATCCGTCTGAGTTAATGAGCCGCGGCTTTCTATGTTGCGGCTCTAGCCAAATGCCTCGCACTACAATAGAAGTCGCCCGCCATGCCCAAACGCACAGACATCAAGTCCATCCTTATTATCGGCGCTGGCCCAATTATCATTGGGCAAGCGTGCGAATTTGATTATTCCGGCACACAGGCCTGCAAAGCCTTGAAGGCTGAAGGTTACCGAATCGTGCTGGTTAATTCGAATCCGGCCACGATCATGACCGACCCCGAATTGGCGGATGCAACATACGTTGAGCCGATCACGCCTGATGTCGTGGCCAAGATTATCGCCGCTGAAAGGCCCGACGCGATCCTACCAACGATGGGCGGTCAGACAGCGCTTAATACAGCCCTTGCCCTCGAAAAACTGGGTGTACTTGCCGAGTATGGTGTCGAATTGATTGGCGCCAAGGCGGACGCCATCGATATGGCGGAAGATCGACTGCTGTTCCGCGATGCAATGGGGCGTATCGGACTTGAGACGCCGCGTTCGTTCCTCGCCCACAGCCGTGAAGAAGCCGCAGCCGCGATTGAGCATGTCGGCCTGCCTGCCATCATCCGCCCTTCATTTACACTCGGCGGCACAGGCGGCGGAATTGCCTACAACAGGGAAGAATACTTCGAGATCATCGAGAGGGGTCTCGATGCTTCGCCGACTACGCAGGTGCTGGTTGAGGAAAGCGTTCTCGGCTGGAAGGAATTCGAGATGGAGGTGGTTCGCGATAAAGCGGACAACTGCATCATTATCTGTTCGATCGAAAACATCGACCCGATGGGTGTGCATACCGGCGACTCGATTACTGTTGCCCCAGCGCTGACGCTTACCGACAAAGAATACCAGATCATGCGCAACGCCTCGATCGCGGTGCTGCGCGAGATCGGGGTCGAAACCGGTGGCTCAAATGTCCAGTTTGCAGTCAATCCGGAAGACGGGCGCCTCGTCGTCATTGAAATGAACCCGCGTGTTTCCAGATCGTCGGCACTTGCCTCCAAGGCAACTGGTTTTCCAATCGCGAAGGTTGCGGCGAAACTGGCCGTCGGTTTCACCCTCGATGAACTTGAAAATGACATCACGGGTGGAGCAACGCCGGCGTCGTTCGAGCCGACGATAGATTACGTCGTGACGAAGATCCCACGTTTTGCGTTCGAGAAATTCTTTGGTGCGGACCCAGGCCTCACGACGTCGATGAAGTCAGTCGGTGAGGCTATGGCGATCGGCCGCAATTTTGCCGAGAGTCTCCAAAAGGCTCTGCGTTCACTGGAGATCGGACTCAGCGGCTTAGATGATGTCGAGTTGGAGGGGCTGGGTCTCGGAGACGATAAGAACGTCATCCGTGCGGAGGTCTCCAAGCCGAGGCCCGACCGCCTCCTCAAAGTTGCCCAAGCCCTACGCCTCGGCGTCGATGTCGAGCAGGTTCACGCCTTCTCCAAGATCGACCCGTGGTTCCTGGAGCGCATCCGCGAAATCGTCGCGATGGAGAATCGCGTCCGCGAGCACGGTCTGCCGAAGACGACCCGCAGCATGCGGCTTCTCAAATCGATGGGCTTTTCAGATGCCCGCTTGTCGGCGCTCTCCGGCCTTGAAACCGGAGAAGTTACGCGGCGTCGCAAAGATCTTGGTGTGCGACCTGTGTTCAAGCGGATCGACACCTGTGCCGCAGAGTTCGCGTCGCCGACGGCCTATATGTACTCGACGTACGAAGCCCCACTCGATAGCGT
>JAJFHK010000194.1 GCA_021775655.1 Filomicrobium sp.
CCGCCAGTCACAAGGCGATCAACAGGGCGCTCTTGCTGACTATGAGGCGGCCATGCGCTTCGGCGGGCCGCGGATGGTCAAGCTGTATCAATGCGGACTTCAGGTCCATGGCCTCTATCACGGAGCACTCAGCGGCATTCAGAGCGAAAAACTTCGCGGCGCCCTGGAAACGTGCGTGAAGAACCGAGGCTGCGATCCTTTGCCCGCAGATGAGGAATGCCGCAAGCTCACTTCGTGAGGCAACGGGGCAGCGTAGCTTACGCTGCCGTCTCTTGCTGCTGAGCAGCCTTTTCACCGATTGCTGTCAGGACTTGGCTAACGGCCCCTTCAACACTCAATCCAGTCGTATCGATTACAGCGTCCGCCAATTCATAAAGTGGTGTGCGTTCGGCGAGCGCTGCTTCAAGCTGCGGATGCACCTCGCTTGCGAAGTTGTCTTTGCCTTCGATGGCTTCCACGCCCCAGCCGTTGCCAGCATCCTCATGCGATCCGCGCACCCAAATGACGAAGCACCCGGCAAGCAATAAATCGTACGTGTCCCGCTCCATCACGATTCCGCCACCCGTGTTGATAACCCCACGTGGCAGACTGTTCAGAACGTTGCCGAGACATTCATGCTGCAGCCGCTTGAAGACGTCTGCACCATGCACAGCGAAAACCTCTGCGACTTCGATTCCGCTCGCGCGTTCGACCTCTGTGTCAAGATCGACGCTCGGCACACCGAGAGCACGGCCAAGTGCAGAAGCAAGCGCCGCTTTTCCTGCACCGCGCATTCCGACGAGCGCGATGCGCGCGACTGATGTCGGAGCTTTGCGCCCAAACCTGCCGACCAGCAACTGGCGAGCTTCAGCAGCCTGGGATGCCCCGAGGTTCTCCAGATGCTGGATCGCCAGCGTCTTGTCGATCGGTCGATCGTCTTCATCGACTGTGATTTCCTGGACGCGGGTCCCAAGTGCCTCAGCAATGCTTCGCAAGACAAGAAGCGAGGCATTGCCCGAGCCGCGCTCCAGTTCCGCGAGATAGCGTTCGGAGACCCCTGAGGTTTGCGACAAAGCTTTACGCGACATGCCCATCTGCAATCGCATCACCCGGACACGTTCGCCTACGAGACGCAGATATGCTTCATCGCCAGGTTCCGTTCCCCGGCGCGGTTCAGAGACCAGTCCATTTGTCGGTTTTGCCATTCCCATTCCAATCGGGTACGTGGCCATGGCATTAAGGGACAACGAGAGGCCGTCCAGCCAATGACTTAAGCAAGACCGTCAAGCGGTATGCTCGACAGATTGCGTTATTAGCTCCAGTTTACACCGGAATCGCGTTTTGCACACTGCAGTGCAGCAGAAAATTTTGCAGCGCACTATGCATGAAGTGCATATCTCCCGAAAATGCCTGCCTAATCAGCAGTTAAGAATTGGAATGCAGTTGCGGAATTGAAGTTAATTTAGGCAGAAATTTGTCGCTGATTACTACGATCAGCAACCACACCGAACGGGAAATGTTGCGAATGCGAGAATTTTTCAATCAAGGATTATCCTCGAAGTTTCTTTGCAACCCCTAACCGATTAAGGGCCACGGATGCGCGTAAACCTTATTAGGGAGAAGCTCACAGACGGGAAACCGGTTCTCAACGGCTGGTGCTCGATGCCGTGTGCCTATTCGGCAGAGGTCCTGGCTCACCAAGGTTACGACAGCCTGACGATCGACATGCAGCATGGCGCAATTGGCTACGAGTCCGCTGTTGCAATGCTGCAGGCGATTTCGACAACTTCCACTGTGCCGCTAGCGCGTGTGCCATGGCATGACCCCGGTATCATGATGAAACTTCTCGACGCTGGCGCATATGGACTAATATGCCCAATGGTCAACAACGCTCGGATCGCCGAGCAATTCGTCGCCGCCTGCCGCTATCCACCGCGCGGATTCCGTTCATTTGGTCCGAACCGGGCGACGTTGTATTCCGCCGCAGGCTCTAGTGCAGCCTATGCTGCCGCCGCTGACGATCAGGTCCTCTTGTTCGCCATGATCGAAACACGTGACGGGCTTGCCAATCTCGAAGAGATTTTGAATGTACCAGGACTCGATGGTGTATACGTCGGGCCGGGAGATCTCTCACTTGCACTGGGGGCTCCGCCTACGATGGCTCCAACTGACCCCGCCGTCGTAACAGCGATCGCGTCGATTTTGGAGGTAGCCAGAAGTCACGGACGCTTCGCCGCCGTCCACACCGATGGCCCGATGACAGCCCGTTCCCGTTTCGCTGAAGGGTTTGGCCTTTGTACGCTTCAAGGCGATGTCCGGTTGCTCGCCGATGGTGCCAAGCAGCAAGTGGAAGCGGTACGGTTGGCCTCAGACGGATGAGCGCTTGAAAATTATAGCGGGCCTGCAATTCGCCAAGCCAATCGACACGCCTGCACCCTCTGCGCTACAGCAACTGTTAGACAATGAAGAATAGCTTCGGGCTGCGTGGCAGGCCCGATGCCGTGGAGGCTTGCGAATGACTGAGAGCCCGCTGCAGGCAGAAAGCGGAAGCTTGTCCCGGCCTCGGCCCTGGGCGGCTGCCTTTACGATTCTCTGTGCCGGGTTCTTGACTTTGGCCCTGCCGTTAGCAGCTCCAACGTTGAATGCAGTTGGCATTTCAGGTCTGCCGCTCGGGTACTACTTCGCCGCTCAGGGAGGGTTGCTGCTGGTCGCGCTTCTGGGACTGTGGCTCTCCGGTCCATGGCGAGTTTGGTCGCTTCAAGAACGCATCGGTGCATTTCTGGCATCGCTTTCGGCAACCGGCGGCTGGCTCACCGCGGGCGTCGCGCTAACCCTCGTCGGCGGCTTGTTCGTTTTCGGCCACGATGGTCTGCCGCTCCTCTTGGGTCTGGCTTCCGGCCTTTTAGTCTCGCTTGTGTTTATCGCACCAGCACTCGACCGGGCGGGAGCACTGCACGTCGACGATCTACTCGCCAGACTGACATCAAGCACATTTGCCTCTGCCGCAGCCGGCCTCGGCATGTCTGCCGGCCTCGTCATGCTGATGTCGATTGAGCTGGAAGTCCTCGAACTTGCCGTTTCTTCAGCCTTTGATGATTTTGGCACCAACTTTGGCTCGGCGGACATCGTCGGCATTGCTGCAGCACTATCAGTGATTTTGTCTTTCACTCCAGGCCGCAGGTTCCGCGCCGTCGTTGTCACCTTGGCGTTCCTCGCAATGACCGCAGGCATCTGGTTTGCGATCTGGGCTGTAGATGGCCACGCACCCGGCGCGCTTGTTCCGCAGTTGGCTTACGGTGAGGCTCTGGCGGAATTGACGAAGATCGAACGCACCCTGCTCACCGATGGACTAGCCGACCCTGTGAGCATGCCGCCATTTGCACGACCTTTCGTGCAGGTGTCTTGGCTCAATTTCGTGACGTTGACGTTGTCCATGATGCTGGGCGCCAGCGTCTTGCCGCACATGCTTTGGCGCAGAAAAGCAGCAGCGGGTCGAACTGGTCCGGCTCAGGACGGCGAAGCCGCAGGAGATTTCTACCCTTCCCGACACAAAGCCGCATTCGGACTTATTACAGCGGCATTGGTTTTGAGCGCCTTGCCCGCCGCGGCGGTGTTCGCCAAGCTCGAACTCTACAAATCCGTTGCCACGGGAATCGCCAATGATTCCGAGCCCCACTGGATGCGTTCGGCGGTGGAGGCCGGCTACCTGCGCGTTTGCAAGCGTTCGGTCGCGACTGCCGTGCCGTCCGGCGAAACTGCCGCCTCTTTACCTTCCCTAGAGACCTGCGGCGACGCTTCTGGCAGGCTTCGTATTGCCGATCTTACAATAAATCCGGCCGCTGTCGTCTTGATGATGCCCAGTATAGCTGGGATCTCAGCACCCTGGCCAAAAGCGTTCTCGATAATGATTGCCCTTCTCGCCCTCCTTGCCGCTGCTGCGACGTTGCGCATGGCCGCAGAGGCGGCCACAGGTTGGCTCGTCATCAGGCATAGCGGCGAAGCAACTGGCGGCTTCACCGCCCCTGCGCCAATTGGACCGCGCCTACTTGTTGCGGCTCTGTTTGCAGCTCTCGCAACCGCCGCCGTCGTGCTCTTCAATGAATCAGCGGTCAATCGTCTTTATTGGTCGTTTTCTCTGCTTGGCGCGTCGGTGTTTCCAATGGTCCTTTTGACGGTGCTGGTGCCACGTGTGAATGGGATTGCGCTTGCCCTTGGTGGACTGACAGGCCTCGCGGTATGCCTGTACTACGTCATCGGAACGACTAGCATTTTTGCGCCGCAGTTTGCGTTGTTCTGGGCGTCGGCATCAGATGCCCCGCCTTGGCTGCTTGAGGAGCTCGACGGACTGATGCAGCTGTGCGCTTCCGGTGGTGAAGACGCCGAAGTAGCATGCCGTGGCGCCTTGGATCTTGGCCGCGAACTGGCCAACTGGTTTGGCATCGATGGCCGTGCAGGAGCAGCAATCGGGGCACCAACCGGCCTCCTTGTCGCCTTTCTCGCTGCGCTGTTGATGCCATCAACGTGGCGGGCACACCAGCCGGATGAGCACCAAGCCTAGAACAGCCATTCCCGCCAGCGTTGCAAGGTTTTGCATGAGCAACTTGTCGCAGTTGGCCGCTGCGCCTCTCCTATCAACTTGAGATTATTTGAAGAGCACTCGGCGACGACAGAAAATTAAACTTGGGTGCGACAAGTTGCTTTTG
>JAJFHK010000195.1 GCA_021775655.1 Filomicrobium sp.
TTGATGTGCCTTCAGCGCACACAGGACATAGTCCTGGTGGTCGAAATCTGCAGGATTGTCACTCACCGGAAACCAGGCGTGCCGCTCTTGCCCATCGATCAAGAGTCGAAGGCCGTTTTCTTTCATTGCTGAAAGGTGTGCCCCCCGAGCAATTGCACAGACTTCATGCCCGGCAAGCGCGAGCTCGACGGCGAGATAGCCGCCGATCGCACCAGCTCCAAATATGCAAAACTTCATCGGACTGGGTTCTCCTTGCTCAGAAGAAACGCTCTGCGCCACCGGATGCTTCAATAGTGCAGCCGGTTACGAATCCGTTACGGTTCGAAGCAAGAAACGCGGTGATGTCCGCGATCTCCTCTGACGTTCCAAAGCGTCCAACGGGCGTATACTCGGCGCCAACACGCGCGATTAATTCTTCATCGCCTAGGTCAGCCAAGTCCGGCCGCGTCTGCCGTACTTTCGGGAGCATGTTTTCTTCCCAGTTCTCCGTGCGGATAGCACCAAGCGCGACAGCGTTTACAAGGATACCCTGCGGAGCGACTTCGAGCGCCAATCCTCGCGTCAAATTGTTGATGGCGGCGCTGAGAACGTGAGAGATCAAAAGCTTTGGATTTGGATAAATCCCGCCAACCGAAGACATATTGACGATCCTGCCCCATCCTCTCTCGCGCATGACGGGGATGGCAGCGCGATTAAGACGGATCATCGCGTGTAACTTGATGTCTTCCATCTCCTTCCAGGCTGCATCATCATTCTCCATGAGACCGCCCGGATGGGCCCGGCCGGCATTGTTGACGACAATGTCGACCCCACCAAATCTCTTGCTGGCTGCTTCAACGAGTTGCTCGCCTGCCTCCGCCTCTGTCACATCGATTGGAACCGCGACGACCTCAGCGCCAGTCTCGTTGCGAAGCTTCTGCGAAGTTGCACTCAATCGGTCTGCGCCGCGCGCGGTCAAAACCAGCTTGACGCCAGCGGCAGCAAATTCACGCGCAATCGCTTCGCCGACGCCAGCACTTGCGCCAGTTACGATGGCAACTTTTCCGTTTATCTTTAGGTCCATGATGTGAGTCTCTCAGATTCTTTTCTGCCCCATTAGGCTTTGCCCAATTTCTCGGAAACCCTGTAAGAAATCTGCTGCTCGTTGCGCGGCAGCGTGATCTCAAACTGGAAGCTGTCGGTTGGGTAATAGAAGGTCATAAGTTCGAGTACGCTGCCATTTTCCGCATACGTGATGCGGTCCATGGAGAGGCACGTTGAGTCGGGCGGCACGTTGAGAGCCTCAGCGACACCTGCTTCCAAGGGCGTACTGTGAATGATGTGCTTGGCCTCTTTAATTGCTATGTGCATCTCCTTCTCGAATACCGAATAGGTCGTTTCCTTGAGATGATCTTCCTGGCTCAAGACCTCCGCAACGCCGCTCATTGCAAGTGGCAAAAAGAGGTCGACAAGGGCCAGAGGCGCGTCTTCATGAAGATACAACCGGCGCAATCGCGTAACGATCGGGTCCTCTTGGAGACCAAGCATCTTCGTGACACCCAACGGAGCTTCGATCTGCTCAAGTCCAAGGATCCGGACCTCCGGTTCAATGCCGCGCGCGCGCAGAGCTTCAATAATCGTGCTCGCTTCACGGTTTAGTTCTTGGCTGACCTGGGGAGCACTCACGAAAGTTCCCCGGCCACGACGCCGGTAGACAAGTCCGCGTTGCTCCAAGTTGGACAGTGCCTGGCGGACGGTGATGCGGCTGACCTTGAACTCCTCAACCATCGCCGCCTCGCTAGGCATCTTATCGCCGCTTCGCAGTCCGCCCGAGCGGATGCGATCCTCAAGTGTCTCCATTAGTTGGACGTAGAGAGGCACATCGGATTTGCGGCTAATTAGGTCCAATTCGTCATCCAATCGTTTTTTGTCGCGAGACTAGATGTCGAATCGAGATTGGAACCTCTCCATTCCGACTGTTACGCTCTTGACCTGTGTGTATTCGTGCATGGCTTCTGCACCATGTTCCCGGCCGATGCCACTCATCTTGTAGCCGCCGAACGGAATTTCGGATTGGTAGCCATAAGCGTTAATGAAGACGTTCCCGGATTCAAGTCGGTTGGCAAGTCCGCTGCTCTTTCGAATGTCGTTTGACCAGACATACGATGCGAGCCCGAACTCAGAGTCGTTGGCGATCGATACAGCATCGTCCAAATCCTTGTAAGTCGTAACGCACAACACAGGACCGAACAGCTCCTCGCGTGCGGCAGCCATGTCTGGGGTCACATTGGTCAGGATCGTTGGAGGGAAGAAGTTGCCATCTTCTAGGCCCGGGGTCGTGACTTTGCTCCCGCCGCAGTAAATTGTTGCCCCGGCTGCCTCAGCTGCCTTCACATCACTGGCGATGGAAGCCAAGCGATCAGCGGTCATTAGAGGTCCGAGTTGTGTCTTCCCGTCTAGCGGATTACCCATTGGAATCCGCGCTGCCTTTTCTGCGAGATCAGCCACAAACTTGTCATGCATTTTTTGCGGAATCAGCAGCCTTGTTCCCGCAAAACATACTTCTGCTTTACGAGCGAACGCCTGCGTCAGAACGCCATCAATAGCCTCGTTCCAATCGATATCTTCGCAAACAATGATTGGGCCCTTGCCTCCGAGTTCCAGCACCGCAGGCGTAACAGTTGGAACGCATTGGCGAAGAATCTCGAAGCCACCTTCCGTGCCGCCAGTAAAGATGATCTTGCGGACGTTCGGGTGCTCGACAATGTCCTTGCCAACGGTTCGGCCGCTGCCGGTCAGGATGCTGATAGATCCCTTTGGGAAACCTGCCTCATCGATAATCTTGGCAAATCGCAAGATGCTGAGTGGTGCAACGATCGACGGCTTGATAACCATCGTGTTGCCGCATGCGACCGCTGCAGCAAAACCGCGGGCCATAAGTTTGAGCGGGGTGTTCCAGGGTACAATTTGACCAATGACTCCAAACGGTTCGCGTCTGGTGAAATTGTAACGGCTTCCCAGATCCTGATATCTGCCTTCGATTTTGCCAGCGAACCCCGCGAAATACTCCATGTGAAGAGCGGACGTTGCCACCTCCATCCGTGTCTCGCGGATCGGGATGCCGGTGTCCATAGATTCGAGAGTGGCGAATGTTTCGAGGTCGCGCCTCAGGAGTTCTGCGACTCGCAACAATAACGTGCCCCGTTCACGACCCGTCATGCCTTGCCATTCTTTGCTTCTGAATGAAGCATGGGCGGCATTTACCGCTTGATCGACCTGGTCACTGCTCGCAGCAGAAATGCTGCAGATTTCTTTGTTGTTGAACGGATTGAGC
>JAJFHK010000196.1 GCA_021775655.1 Filomicrobium sp.
CAATCATCACGACAGGTGGCGCGCAAGGCATCGACGCCAACGTGAATGGCGATGGCAACATCACCATCACGAGCACCGGCAATCTGACGACAGATGGTGAAGGTATTGATGCCTACGTCGGCGGCGATGGAAACATTACAATAAGGTCAACAGGGAACGTTGATTCTGGCGATGAAGGCATTGAGGCCGATATCGATGGCGACGGCAACGCTTTGGTCGTATCCATAGGCAACATAACCACGACCGGAAACGACGCCGAAGGAATCAATGTCGACGTCTACGGGACAGGCAATGTCACTGTTACGTCGATCGGCAACATCTCAACTTCAGGGGATGATTCACCCGGTATTGAGGCCTATACCTACGATGGCATGGTCCGGGTGACCTCAACCGGTAACATTACGACGAATGGCGATGATGCCGATGCGATCTACTCTTACGCTTATTACGGTAGCTCCAACGTTCGCTCGAACGGAAACCTTGTCACGCGCGGCAACTACTCAGATGGCATTTTCGCCTACGGATACGACGGTACGGTCAGTGTTACGTCGGCCGGGACTATTACTACCCGAGGCAGATATTCGGTCGGCATCCTCACGGTACACGGCGGGAATGGTGACACCACCGTCAATTCGTCCAGTTCGATTTCGACGACGGGCTACAACGCCTATGGCATCCACTCTCGGCATATGGGCGTCGGGAATATTTCGATTACCTCGACCGGCGACATATCGACAACCGGCGCTTTTGCCGACGGGATCTTCGGGCTTCACACGGGAAGCGGTGACGTCACGATCGAATCTCACGGTAATGTCTCGACCGAGGGCTTCCGGGCATTCGGTGTCGCAGCCTACGGTTTGTTCGGGAACGTAAGTATCACATCGACCGGTGATATCTCGACGACGGGCAATCGCAGCTATGGCATTTTCAGTGCTGTCGGTCTCAATACGTCAACGACAATCGTATCATCCGGAAACATCACAACGACGGGCGACGACGCCGACGGTATTCAGGCTTACAGTTACGGTGGTTCGATTGCCGTCACGACCTCCGGCAACGTTACTACCAGTGGTGCCGATGCTGATGGTATCGATGTCAACAACGCCGTTGGGGCCGGCAACTCCACAGTCAGGATATTGGCCGGCAGCACGGTCCAGGGTGGCACCGATTCCGGCGACGGCATCGATTTCCAGGACGGTAACATCAACCGGGTCTTCAACTTCGGCACCATTCGAACGCTTGGCGAAAACGCCATCGAAGGCGAAGGCTCAGGCCGTGAGTTGATCTTCAACTTCGGCACCGTGACCGGCAACGTCGACCTTGGTCCTGGCGCCAATGCTTTCAACAACGAAGGCGGCGGCCTGTTTAATTCAGGCGCAGTCGCAAATATCGGCGCCGGCAATCTCTTGAGGAATGCCGGCACGTTGGCACCCGGCAGCGTCGGAGTCGTGCGCACGACTGCACTCACCGGCAATCTGCTACAAACAGGCACAGGCGCGTTCGCGACGGATCTCAACCTCGGCAGCCTGACCAACGACCGCGTCAATGTCACGGGCACCGCGAACCTTGCAGGCACGGTTGTCGTGAGCGTGCAGAACCTGGCGCTCCTCACGCAGCAATTCACGATCCTGTCGGCTGCAGGCGGGACGACGGACAACGGCCTGGGCCTGATGGCCAGCCCGATATTGAATGCGCAATTGCTATATCCCAACGCGACCGACGTTGTGCTCGGCATCAGCGTCGACTTCACACTTCCAGGGCTCAACCAAAATCAGACAAGCATCGCCAATAACCTCAGTCTAATACTTGGCGCTGGCGGCGGCGGTCTGGGTGCGATTTATAACGCGCTGTTCAATGGCATCTTCACGCTGCCGGAGTACGCCAACGCTCTCGATCAGCTTTCGCCGGAGGTTTACCTCAACACGGAAACCGCAACGCTGTTCGCAGCTGAAGAGTTCACCAACAACTTGTTCAGTTGCCAGGGCTCAGGCGGGCGCAATGCCGCCATCAGCGAAGGCCAGTGCTTGTGGGTGCGACCTGAAGGCCGCTTCCTCAATCGCGACAGGACAAGCGAAAACATCGCCTTCGAGGAAGACGTCGGATCGTTCTCAGCGGGCGCACAGGTGGCGGTTGCTCCAGGATGGTTTGTCGGTGGCGGTATTGGCATTGAAACGGCAGCGCTCGACACCGACACAGGCGCGCACAGCGAAAGCGACCGCTTCCATATTGGCGGCGTTGTAAAATACCAGTCCGGTCCGCTTCTTATCGCAGCAGCCATCTCCGGCGGGATTGCAGATTTCGAAACCGACCGTTCATTGAATTTCGGCGGCTTCACCGCGAGGGCGCATTCGGAGCACGACGTCACGCACCTGTCCGGTCAGATCCGCGCAGCTTATCTGGTGCCGTTCGCGAACTGGTATGCGAAACCGCTCGTCGATCTCAACGTATCGCGGCTGGATCGCGATGGCGTCAACGAAGTCGGCGGCGGCGCGGCCAACCTCAATATCGCTTCCGGCGACGAAACGTTTTTAAGCGCAACGCCCGCGCTGGAATTCGGAGGAGCGCATGCACTCAGCAACGGCTCGGTGGTGCGGCCCTTCGTCAAAGTGGGCGTGACGTTTTTCGAAGATGACGGGCACGCACTGACCGCGCGCTTTGCAGGCGCCCCTGCAGGGGTCGGCGCCTTTGCCATCAATTCGGTATTCGACGATGTGTTCGCGGACATTGAAGCCGGCGTTTCCGTTTTCAGCACGGCGGGGGCGACATTGACGATGTCGTATGAGGGCCGCATCTCGGATGACACCGACCAGCACGGCTTCTTCCTCAAGGGCTCCAGCAAGTTCTAGACCGGGGGACACTTCCGTTTGGATCCTAGGAAACCTGTTCCAGTTCCATCGATGCTTTTTGAGCCGCGTATTCGTTTGTGGGTACCGGCATTGCGATACCGCATTCTCTTAGCGTCAGCCCATGAGCCCGATCATCAAGCTAGGCTGAGCCCGTACAAGGCGGGATGAGGCACCAAGATCAACTGCGTCGGGATCCTGTTCATTCGCTCCGACATTTTCCCCTTGGCCGCAAAGGCTTCACGGAACAACGCCTCGTCGGCATGCGCCGCCCAACCTTGGACAACGCTCCCACAAAAATAACAGCCACCCCAGCTGCCCGTTGCCAACACAAGGTCTCCGGCGACGCGAGCGAGGACGCTGGTGAACGTCGCTAAGGTGCGTGATGCTGCGGGTTCGGAGCCGCTCGCTGCGAAGACCTCGGCCGCGGAGCTGATGTGTGGTGTTGGGTCGTGCCCCTCGACCTTTCGAAAGGTCTGGTACGCACTGACAACACCGTTTCCTGACAGCAAATCCTCGAAGGACTGGCAATTGCTTAATAATTCTGCTTCGTCGCCGGTCCTGGCGGAAAACGATATGTGGCCCGCCTCGGTGGCGATCGCTGAATGACTGATTTCTCTGGCTCTCAATGCGATTGCCGCCCCGAAACCCGTTCCGACATTTAGAGCAAGCAGGTTGCCGGGAAGTACAGGTACTTCGAAGTCACCGATCGGGCGATCATCTCCCGGACCAAGATGGGGAAGGCCTAATGCGACAGCCTCAAGATCGTTGAAGAGTTGAGCGCGGCCAACACCAACAACCGCACGGAGCCCGGCTTTCGAAATTCGCCACGGAGAATTCGTTAACGCAACTTCGCATCCAGCCTCAATCGGTCCGGCAGCCGCAATTCGAACGGCACTGAGCGCAACGTTCTTGTCCTCGCGAAGCTGCGCAAGATAGCTGGCAAGCGCATCGTCGAATCGCGGGTAATCGACAGCTTTGTAATTTCGAACTGCCTGAACATCACCCGGTCCATTGCTCACGGCAAAGCGCGCGTTGGTGCCCCCGATGTCGCCAAGAAGTACGGTGCCGCTCATCAAGCAGTCTCGGGGCTCGTTGGGTGTCGGGAGTCGCGAAGTTCGTTGAGGAAGGATTCTCGCCAGTTTTTAACGTCATGTTTCCTAACGCGCTTGATGAGGGCATCGTACCGCTCGCTGCGCTCATCTTTTTTCATGGTCAGAGCCCTTTGCAGCGCCTGTGCCACCTCATCAGTGTCATATGGATTGACAAGGAGCGCCTCGGCCAGTTCCTCGGCGGCACCAGCAAAGCGAGATAACACCAAAACACCTGGATCTTCTTCATCCTGGGCAGCAATGTACTCCTTCGCCACAAGATTCATTCCATCTCGAAGTGGAGTCACCAACCCAACCTGACTTCCGCGAAACAGCGCTGCGAGCGTATCGCGCGGGACCGCCCTGTGGATATAGCGAACCGGTGTCCAGTCAAAATCGCTGTACTCGCCGTTGATTGCGCCCGACAGTCCTTCAAGCTCCTGACGAATATCGGAATATGCAGCCACGTCCTCACGTGTCGGTGGGGAGATTTGCATCAGTGTCACCATCTTGCGGTTTTCCGGGTAGAGTTCGAGAAGCCGACGGAATGCGCGCAATCGATCTGGAAGTCCCTTGCTGTAGTCAAGCCGATCGACTCCGATGACCTGAGAACTCGCCATGCTGCGCCGATACAGCCGCTGAATCTGTTCGTCGGCCTTGGGTGTGTGTGACATGGCATAAAAAGCGTCGACGTCGATACCGATCGGAAAAGCTTGTACCTTGGTCGTCGCACCAAATGCTGTGATCGAATTCTCACCTTTTTCCTCGCCATCTGCGTGCTCGGTGACATATCGAATGAAGTTGCTGGTATCGACAGCCGTCTGGAAACCCACGACGTCATAGGAGAACAGCGAGCGCGCCAGCCATTGTCGCTCGGGGACGGCAAGAAAGATGTCGGGTGGCGGGAAAGGAATGTGAAGAAAGAAGCCTATGCGCTGGCGCACGCCAAGGGCGCGAAGCTCAGCTGCAAGTGGAATGAAATGATAATCATGCACCCAAATGATATCATCAGGTTCTAGCAATGCGGCGAGCGACTGCGCGAAGCGTTGATTCACACGTCGATAACCGTCAATGGACTTCGCATCTATGTGGCCGAGATCGAGGCGATAGTGAAAAGAGGGCCACAAGATATTGTTGGAAAATCCGACGTAGTATTCGTCATAATCGCGTTGGTTTAGCGGGACCGTTGCAGTGCGCACCTGTTCGGACTGGCTGATCGTAAGGCCGATTGGAGTTTCATCGGAGACAACTGTGCCGTCCCACCCGAACCACAGTCCGCGGCGTTCCCGAAGCGCGTCGGCAAGTGCGACTGCAAGCCCGCCGGATTGCACAGCCTTAGACACATCGGCAACGCGGTTCGATACGACGATCAGCCGACTCATGTGGCGGTCTCCCAGCTCTTTGACAGCCGCACCGCACCGTTGATGATTCCTACCATCGAGTATGTCTGGGGGAAATTACCCCAGAGCGCCCCGTCCTCGAAGGCCGTGTCTTCCGACATCAGACCGAGCGGATTTCGCACAGCCAAAAGCTCCTCGAAGATTTCCCGGGCTCTTTCCGGTTCGCCGATCTTGGCCAAGGCGTCGACCCGCCAGAACGCGCAAATGTTGAACGTTGTCTCAGGCATGCCGAAATCATCGGCTTCTTCGTATCTCATCATGAATGGTCCACGGCCCAGGGTCTTCTCTAACAATTTGACCGTCGATACGTAACGTTCGTCCATTGGATCGATGAACCCGACTTCGCTCATCAACAGAACACTCGCATCGAGTGTCGAGCCCCCAAAGCTTTCTACGAATGCCTGCCGGTTTTCTGACCACGACAGTTCGAGAATTGTCGCTCGGATCTTATCAGCCCGGGTACGCCAGAACTGAGAACGGTCTGAACGACGGAGATAGGCTGAGATTCGGGCTAGCCGGTCGCACGCAGCCCAACACATGAGGCTGGATGACGTATGAACTCGTGCGCGCGTTCTTAGTTCCCAAAGGCCGGCATCGGGTTGGTCGTGGAGACGAAACGCCATTTCGCCGACAGCTTCCAGTCGCTCGAATTCGGCTTGGCCCAACTCAAGAAATAAGCGCTGGTCGAAAAATGCCTGCGTTACGCCCAGAATGATGTTGCCGTACGTGTCGTGCTGGTCGTGCTCGTGGGCCTGGTTGCCGAGCCGTACCGGGCCCATTCCGCGATAGCCCGGCAGTGCATCGGCTATTTTCTCCGTAAGTTCGGCCTCCAATCCAATGCCATAGACAGGCTGCACCCGGCCGCCTTCCGTCATCGCCACGACATTCATGATCCAGCGGACGTAGTTTTCCATTGTTCGCACGGCGGCGAGACTATTGAGTGCGCGCACGACGAAGAATGCGTCGCGCACCCAGCAGAAGCGATAATCCCAATTGCGGCCCGAGTTGGGAGCCTCGGGAATGCTGGTAGTCATTGCCGCGACGACGGCGCCAGTCGGTTCGTAAGTACAAAGTTTTAGCGTGATCGCCGCGCGCGTGACGGCGTCCAGCCATTCGAATGGCAACGCAAGTCGGTGCGACAAGTTCTTCCAGAAGGAGATCGTGCGCTCTTCGAAAATCTTGGCGTTCTTATAAACCCCTTCGCTCAAGCTT
>JAJFHK010000197.1 GCA_021775655.1 Filomicrobium sp.
GTCCCAGGATCGACGTTAAGGTAGGGATCGAGCTTCCTTAAGCGGACAGAATATCCGCGTGCCTGAAGGAGAGCGCCGAGCGCCGCTGAAGCGAGACCTTTGCCGAGGGAAGAGACCACGCCGCCGGTAATGAAGATGTAGCGTTGCATGGGATTTTGGTTTGGCACGGATCGACGCCGATTCGAAGCGGCATTATCGCAACATCCACGATTTGGCTAACATGAACAGGCAGGCGACAAGTTAATCGGCACTCCCGCGACAACCAATTCCGACAAACGCCTCGTAACCTAACGTCCTCCCGGGACACTCGGCAGGGGCGCGCGGCCCTTTTCAAGATCATCCAGAATACCACCGCCATCAGAAGCAGGCTTATCGCCGGCAGCCGGAGCCGATTGTTCCGTCTTGGGCTGGCCCACGCTATCGAACACCGAACCTCCCTCGCTCTGACGCTTTGCAAGAATCGTCGACAGGATACTGGTTGCGAAGAACAAAATCGCCAACACCGCTGTAACCCGCGTCAGAAGGTTCGCCGTCCCGCGCCCGGTCATGAAACCGCCCGCGCCGCCGCCGCCGCCGCCCATGCCAAGCGCACCGCCCTCTGAGCGCTGCATCAACACGACGACAATCAGCGCAAGAACGATAAAACAATGAACAACGAGAAGGACGTTTTCCATGGAGCAGAATCCGAGAGTTTTGACGGTTCGCGTAGACGAAGGTGAATAAGACCCGCGCTTCTACATCAGCTTCAAGATTGGCGCCACCCCCCGCAACGCCGCATCACAGGACGCGAGTTTCTGATCGAAGCGAAAAAATCGTGAGGTTACCTTGATTTACGCTCTGGCAGCGGTGGCACACCGACCGCAACCGCAGTCTTGGCCCGTGCGACCTTTGTCTCAGGCTTGCGCCCCGGCGCTGGAATTTTCTTCATCCGCTCGAGCCACAGCCGTTCCCGCTCAACTGCCGCGAGGGCCTTGAGCCTGGCTTGTTCTTCCATCTGCCGCACAGCCGCCGCCGCCAACACTTCCGGGCAGCGGAACGTCAGCCGCTCTTCAAGGAAAATGTAGCGCGCAACCTGTTTCAGCCGTTCGGGAGCCAAATTGGCTTTGCCCCACTCGGCCCCCCGCTCGATATCTTCTTTGATACCCAATTTTTCGAGTGCACTAATCTCGGTACCAAAATCCACACAGGTGGCTTCATTGATACGCGCCGGATCTTTCGCCCCGGCACCTGCAGCGAAAACCAAACCCCCGTGGGCGGCCATCGCTATCCCGATCAGGGCAAACATCGTTCTCAACATTTTTCGCCCCAATCAAGCTGACAACGCCTGCCGCAATGCCTTTCGCTGACCCGAGTTTTGCGCCAAAACCCTCTAACCATGCAACACACCAGATAAACTGCTTTCGTGCCCTGTGGCCGGCAAATCTCTCTCACCCGGTTTTTACCCGCGATAAGCCTCGACAATTCCAAGAAAATCTTTGGCCATCAGGCTTGCGCCACCAACCAACGCCCCGTTGACGTTGGTAATACCCATGAGTTCCACAGCGTTTGAAGGCTTCACCGATCCACCATACAAAATTCGAATGCGCCTGCCTTCTTCGCCAAACCGCCCACTAAGGTGCTCCCGGATCATGCCATGAACCTGTTCAACGTCGTCAGTACCGGGAGTAAGACCAGTACCGATCGCCCAGACCGGTTCGTAGGCGACGATCACATTCTCGGCCGTCACCCCGTCTGGAATTGACCCAGAAAGCTGGCGGGCAACGACATCGAGCGTCAGGCCGGCTTGGCGCTGGCCTATCGTTTCTCCGACGCAAACAATCGCCGTCAGCCCCGCCCGATGGGCCGCCAAAACCTTTTCATGAACGATCCGATCAGTTTCACCATGGTCCGCACGCCGCTCGGAATGGCCGACAATCACCGCTATCGCACCGGCATCCGCCAGCATCTCCGGCGCCACATCCCCGGTATGCGCACCTGATGAATTGGCGTGGCAATCCTGTCCCCCGACCTGCAAGCCGCCCTTTCCGGAAAGCTCTGAAAGAACCATGACCATCGTTGCCGGCGGACAAATCATGACATCTGCACCGACTGCCTGACCGGCCTCAGCAAGCGCCTCGTCTACTGCCAATGCCTCGCTCAACGCTGCCTTAAGCCCATTCATCTTCCAGTTCCCGGCAACCAACGGACGAATTGGAGTTGTGCCTGCATCAGCCTCATTCATGTGGTCCCCTAACTGCCGGTCTCAGTCATCGCGGCGTCTGGATTTGTCGAACTGGCACACAAAAGCATGTGACCGCCCCCAGCCACGGCCTTGCTTTCGGTGCGTGCCTGCGCTTCATATCACGCGAAATGTTTGCGCCAAGGGCGAAAAAGTCCACGCCACCTGCCTTGACCGTCGAATGAGCGTGCTCCGCACGCCCTCTTTTAGCCGTCGGCGAACCGCCAGAATCTACGAAGGAAAACGATGCTCGAATCTTTGAAAAAGTGGGCCGGCGGCTGGGTCGCCTTTGTTATGATAACCCTGCTCATCCTAAGCTTCGCCATCTGGGGAATCGCCGACTACATTACCGGTGGCGGCTTAGGAAATGCGTTGGCAACGGTTGGGAACAAAGAAATAACCACCCAGGAATTCCAACGCGAATTCGGGAATGAACTCAATCAGCTGTCGCGCCAGGCCGGTCAACGCATCACCTATGACCAAGCCCGTGCCGTCGGCATCGACTCGCGCGTCCTGACGCAATTGATCGGATCGACCGCCGTTGAGGCTCATGCCGATGATCTCAACTTGTCATTGTCCGATGCGGCACTGGCTGCGGGCCTTGCCGCGGATCCGAACTTCCAAAGCGCCGGGCAATTCGATCGCAATCTCGTCGAGCGGTTGCAATACGAATTGGGCGTCAGCGAACGCGGACTTCTCGAACTGCGCCGCAGGGATGAATTGCGCAATCAGATCACCACCGCTTTATTGCGCTCAACCGTCGTGCCTCAGGAAATGATCGACGCTCTCGCCGAATGGCGTGGAGAAACCCGGGTCATATCCCATTTCACAATTGCGCCCGACAATCTCCCGGCACTTCCCGAGCCGACAGACGACGAACTCAAGAAAACCTACGAAGACAACATGACGCGCTTCATGACCGAACCGCGTCGTGACCTTGCAGTGCTTCATTTGGCCGTTGCCGACCTGAAGTCAAAAGCCGAATTGACCGATCAACAGATTCGCGAAGCGTTTGAGCAGAGCAAGTCGTCATACGAGGTCCCCGAAAAACGCGAGATTGAACAGATCCCGTTCAAAGATAAAGCCACCGCAGAAAAGGCACTTGAGGCCATCAACGGCGGCAAGGATTTCTTCGAGGTGGCCAAGGAAAACGGTGCTCAGGCCAGCGATGTCAAACTCGGCCTAAAGGTCAAGGACGACCTCTTTGACAAAAAAATCGCAGACGCTGCCTTCAAACTCGCAAAGGATGAAATCTCCAGCGTCATCGAGGGTTCCTTCACGACAGCCATTCTGAGGGTAACGAAGATTGAACCCGGCAAGGTCCCAACCTTTGAAGACATCAAGGACAAGGTTCGCGACCAGCTAGAAGGCGAGTGGGCACAAGCTCAATTGCAGGACTACTATGGCAAAGTCGAAGACGGACGCGCCGAAGGCAAACCCCTAAAGGACATCGCCGCCGACGCGGACATTCCGTTTTTCGACGTCAAAGGAGTTACCCGCGGAAACGTCGGGCCGAACGAGAAACCGGGACTAACCGTACCTGATGCCAATGCGATAATCTCTGAAGGGTTCCGCGGCGACATTGGCCTCGAAGCTGAACCAATACAGCTCGCCGATGGCGGCTATGCCTGGGTTGATGTCACAAACTTAACTGAAGCCAAGCAGCGCTCCTTCGAGGACGTCAAGGCCGAGGTCAATCGTTTCTGGACTAACGAGAAGAAGCGGACGCAAGTCGTTGACGAAGCCAAAAAGTTTTTCGATTCTCTGAAGTCGGGTGCCGATTTCGCCAAGGTCGCGGAGGAAGCCGGCGGCACCGTTGCGACAACGGCCGCTGTTGGCCGCTCCACGATTCCCGACGGGCTCAGTCAAAGCGCAATGTCGCAGGCGTTCGCACTCAAGACCGGAGAATACGGCAACGCAGAAACCAGCGACGGTAAATCGCGCACATTGCTCCGCGTCGACGAAATCAAAAAGGCGCCGGCCCCGAGCGTCGAGTTAAGAGAGCAACTGAAGAACGAAATTCAACAACAACTGCGCACCGACTCGATTGCAGCTTACGTGGCAGCACTTCAAAAGCGATTTGGTGTTGACATCAACCAGACGCTCTTCCGACGTGTCACGGGCGCCGATCAGGCGACCCCGTATCAGTAGAGAATCCAGTGAGCACCCACGACAGGCGCCGCGAACTGATCGAGGCTTCGCCCTCTTACGAAAGCTTCCGCCCCGGCTTCGAAGACGGCGTCGCGCAGCTTGTCCATACGCGCCTGGTAGCCGACCTGGAAACTCCAGTATCCGCCTACCTCAAGCTCGCCAAAGAAGGCAGCATGGGCTTATTGCTGGAGTCCGTCGAAGGCGGTGCCCAACGAGGCCGCTATTCGATCATTGGGCTCGAACCGGATATCGTTTGGCGCGCCCATGGTGAGCGCGCAGAAATCTGCCGCAACCCAAAGCGAAAAGTGGCAAGCTTCAAGCCGGAAAAGCCCCCGACTCTGGACGCTTTACGAGCCCTCCTTGATGAAAGCCGAATTGAAGTTCCGCCGGGACTACCACCGATGGCCGCCGGTGTTTTCGGCTACATGGGCTATGACACCGTTCGCCTCATCGAGCATTTACCAAATGTCCCACCGGACGATCTTGAAGTTCCAGATGCAGTCCTTATCCGCCCGACTGTGATGCTGATCTTCGACGGCATCAAAGACGAGATGACAATCGTCACCCCTGTACGCCCGAAGCGCGGCAGCCGCCAAACCACCGAGGCCGCATACAAAGCCGCGATAAAGCGACTGCGATCCGTCGTCACCGCTCTCGAAGGACCCTTGGCCCATCGCGGCACGACGACCCGTCGCGCGCTGCCAGCCCCCGACCCCGTCTCCAATACATCCCAAGCCGATTATTTGGGCATGGTTCAGAAGGCCAAGGAATATATCGTCGCCGGCGATATTTTTCAGGTAGTGCTTTCGCAGCGCTTTTCGGCCCCATTCGAATTACCAGCCTTCGCACTTTATAGGGCGCTGCGGCGCGTCAATCCCTCTCCATTCTTGTTCCACCTCGACTTCGGCCAGTTTGCGCTCGTTGGTTCGTCGCCGGAAATTCTGGTGCGCGTACGCGATGGCGAAGTTACGATCAGGCCCATCGCCGGCACCCGGCGTCGCGACGAAGATGAGGCAATTGACCGTGCCCTTGAAGACGATCTACTCGCCGATCCGAAAGAGCGCGCCGAACACCTGATGCTCCTCGACCTTGGCCGCAACGATGTCGGTCGCGTAGCAGAAGTCGGAAGTGTAACTGTGACATCGCAATTCGTGATCGAGCGCTACAGTCACGTGATGCATATCGTTTCCAACGTCATCGGAAAACTCGACCAGGCTTGCCACGATGCTGTCGATGCACTGATGGCCGGTTTCCCGGCCGGCACCGTTTCAGGAGCCCCTAAAGTGCGCGCCATGGAAGTCATAGATGAGTTGGAAAAATCCAAGCGCGGCCCCTACGCCGGCTGCGTTGGTTATTTTTCTGCTGACGGCAATATGGACACCTGCATTGTTCTTCGAACTGCCCTCGTCAAGGACGGCAAGGTTCATGTGCAGGCCGGAGCCGGCATCGTTCACGACTCGGTGCCCGAGAGCGAACAGCAGGAATGCATCAACAAAGCCAAAGCCGTCGTACGGGCAGCAGAGGCGGCGGTCAGGTTTGCTGGCGGCGAAACGAAAACTCCGGCTCCCGCGCCAGGAAACAATGGCGACGGGTTCGACTGACGAGGAAGCCCACATCAAGGGCAGAAAGTACAAAAACGGGCGCTAATCAGCGCCCCTTGGTAACAATTTTTGAACTTCACAACCTAGCCGTACCGCTTGCGCAAAATTCCGAGCAGGTCGCGCTCAGACAGGTCACTGTCATCAACATCGTAACGCTCGATATATTCAGCCATAGCGGCGGCCGTCACGGGGCCGTACTCGCCATCGACTTTAACAATCCTGCGGCTGCGACCGACACGTACATTTTTTATCCCGGCTCTACGCAACAGCCTCTGCAGTTCACGAATTTCTGAGGCGTCGAGCGGCTCGCCCGAGCTACCCGAATCTTCCGCCAGTTGTTTATTGGCGGAACAGGCATAACCCGAATACGTACACCGCTTCATTCCAGCGATCGAACCCGGCACACATTCCGTCTTTGCGCACGCTGCCGTGCTCCACTGCTTGAATCGCTCGCCGAATTTTGTCAGTGCTTGGCGTTCCCAGGCCTTGCGCGCAGAAACTCTGGCGCTCGGGAAGGCATTCTCAAATGGGCGCAGGCGGCCAGCCGCTGAAATAAGCTCACCATGACAGCCGTCCGGAGGCCCGGCATATTGCTGCACATCACAAGTATCTTGCGCTTGGGCACCAGTTAGCGGGAGCAACACCGCCACCAACACGGCAGCACCAAGAATTTTTGAGCTCATCTGCATCTCTGCAACCTTTCTGAAACACATGAATCTGGCTCGACTTTGAGTGACCGGCCATGAACTGCGCATTAACCGCACAATGAAATTGGGCACGCGGGCAGGCTATGCAAACGAACTCCACGGAATACATGCGCATTGACCAGCAATCCGGTCTATCTTCTCCGCAACCCACGACGAGACATTCAAATCGAAAGCCGCCATGCTCACACTCTTACTTTTGCGACATGCCAAATCCGACTGGAGCGCCGATCTCGGTGATCATGAACGACCGCTGAATAAGCGAGGCACGAAAGCAGCGCCGCGTGTTGCGCGTCACATCGCCGAATCCAATTTGGCTCCCGACCGCATCATCTGTTCGGATGCCGTACGCGCCCGCGGCACACTTTCCCTCGTCCTCCCCGAGCTACCTCCACCACCGCCACACGTCGAAATCGAACAACAGCTATATCTCGCAAGCCCGGAGACGGTCCTCGACGTGGTCCACCAACATGCAACCGGGAACGACCGGCATCTGATGGTTGTTGGTCATAATCCTGGCATGCACGCCCTCGCTCTGACGCTTGTCGGCAGTGGCAACAAGAGCGCACTTACCTCGATGGCAATGAAATTCCCGACCGCGGCCCTTGCGGTCATCACCTTCGAAACAGAGAACTGGTCAGAGATCGGGCCGGCCGGGGGAAAGCTGGAATCATTCGTTATTCCCCGTGATCTCGGCTAACGAGCGCAAAGTCGCTGGTCACAGCCATCACCTCCGGGCTATGGTCCCGCCCCAAGCAATACAACGACGGAAATCTCGATGCTGCTCCTCATCGATAATTACGACAGCTTTACTTACAATCTCGTCCACTACATCGGCGAGCTGGGTGCAGAGTGCGTTGTCCATCGCAACGACCAGATCACCACTGCCGAAGCCCTCAAGCTGAAGCCAAAAGCGATCGTAATATCGCCAGGCCCTTGCACCCCCAACGAAGCCGGCATCTGCCTCGATCTTATCCGGGACGTCGATGGGCGCATTCCAATCCTCGGCGTCTGTCTGGGGCACCAGTCAATAGGCCAAGCCTACGGCGGCAAGGTGATCCGCGCACCCGTCCCCATGCACGGGAAACTTTCAACCGTGCATCACAAGGGCAAAGGCGTCTTCGCCGGACTGCCGGAATCGTTCGAAGTGACGCGCTATCACTCGCTAATCGTGGAGTGCAAAAGTCTTCCAAAATGCCTCGAAGTCACGGCAGAAACCGACGACAAAATCATCATGGGACTGCAGCACAGGGAGCATGCGGTCCACGGGGTCCAGTTCCACCCAGAAAGCATCGCCTCCGAACACGGTCACGACGTACTGGAAAATTTCCTGAAACTAAGCGGCTTCAAAAGCCTCAAGAAGAAACCGCAATCGACAACCAAGGCAGCGTAGCCCGCAGCGCGAAAAACACATGACTAGCGAAGCTGAAATCAAATCGATCCTCGAGCGCACTGCCAGCGGCGAAACTTTTGACGAGGACACGATTGCCGCCGCACTCGACGCGCTGATGAGCGAGACCGCAACCGACATCCAGAGGGCGGCTTTCTTGATGGCGCTGCGTGTTCGCGGCGAAACGCTGACCGAACTTGCAGGTGCCGCACGCCTGTTGCGCCAGCGCATGCTATCCGTCAATGTCCCCGCAGGTGCCGTCGATATCGTCGGAACCGGCGGCGATAGCCATGGGACCTATAACGTTTCGACGTGCGCGGCCATCGTTGCAGCAGGCGCCGGATTGACTGTCGCCAAGCACGGCAACCGCTCCGTCTCTTCCAAGTCGGGCGCCTCCGATGTTCTGCAAGCGCTGGGCGTCAAAATAGATCTGTCACCCGACGAAGTATCCGCCGTCATAGCCAGTGCGGGCATCGCGTTCATGTGGGCTCCGATGCACCACCCGGCAATGAAGATCTGGGCTCCAGCAAGAGGCGCGATTCAGATCCGCACCCTCTTCAACTTGCTCGGCCCGATTGCCAATCCAGGCCGCGTCACACGCCAGGTGGTTGGCGTATTCGATGCCCAATGGGTCGAGCCCATCGCCGATGCGCTTGTCAATCTCGGAGCCGAGCACGTCTGGGTTGTTCACGGCTCAGACGGGATGGATGAGCTGACCACAACCGGCCCAACCATGATCGCCGAAGTACAGGACGGGGCGGTTTCCGTATTCGAAGTCACACCCCAACAAGCCGGCCTGCCCATCGCCAATCTCGACGATCTCAAGGGCGGCGATGCAAGCGTCAACGCACAAGCCATTCGCGATCTCCTCGACGGAAAGAAGAGCGCCTATCGCGACATCGTATGCTTGAATGCTGGCGCAGCGCTCGTCGTCGGTGAACGCGCCGCCAACATTGCCGACGGTGTCAAACTTGCCGCCGCGGCAATCGACAATGGCCGCGCCAAGGCAGCGCTCGAAAAACTCGTTGCAGCGTCCAACGCCTGATAACGGCGCACAACGGATATCTTGATCGCGACCGCCCCTACCGCTTTGCCGCCAATTCGGCTTATATCAAACCCATGTCAGACATCCTCGACAAGATCACAGCCTATAAACTGGAAGAGATTACCGCGGCGAAGGCCCGTGAACCGCTCCAGACACTCGCCGAATATGCCCGCAGTGCGCCGCGCGTGCGGCCATTTCTCGATGCGCTTAAGGAGAAGCATGCTGCCGGCAATCCGGCCCTGATCGCCGAAATAAAGAAGGCCAGCCCATCCAAGGGCGTAATCCGCCCGGACTTCGATCCGCCGGCCCTCGCAGCAGCCTACGAAAAAGGCGGAGCTGCATGCCTCTCGGTGTTGACGGACACGCCTTCGTTTCAAGGCGCCCCGGAGTTCCTGAAAGCCGCCCGCGCTGCTTGTTCGCTTCCCGCCTTGCGAAAAGATTTCATGCTCGACACCTATCAGGTTGTCGAAGCACGCGCCTGGGGTGCTGACTGCATCCTCGTCATCATGGCGCAGGTCGACGATGCCACTGCGGCTGATCTCGTCAGCGCCGCTCGCGATTGGGGCATGGACGCGCTCGTCGAAGTCCACGGCGCAGCCGAACTCGAACGCGCCTTAAAACTCGATAGCCAACTCATCGGAATCAACAACCGCGACCTGCGCACTTTCGAAGTGCATCTCGAAACAACAGAGCGACTTGCGGCATCCGTTCCCGCCGATCGCATCCTCGTTTCCGAAAGCGGCATCTTCACAAACGCCGACGTCGCAAGGCTTCAAGAGAGCAAGGTCAATACTTTCCTTGTCGGCGAAAGCCTGATGCGCCAGAACGATGTCACCGCAGCGACAATAACGCTGCTGACCGGAGCTGCCGCATGAGCGAACTGACCCACCTCAACGAACGCGGCGAAGCCCGCATGGTTGACGTCTCTGAAAAGGACGTCACCTCGCGAACCGCTATCGCCGAAGGCTTCGTCTCGATGGCACCTGAAACCCTTTCTCTGATCGAAAAGGGTGAAGCCAAAAAAGGTGACGTTCTCGCGACCGCGCGTATTGCCGGCATCATGGCCGCCAAGCGCACACACGATCTGATCCCGCTCTGCCACCCTCTCCCAATCACCAAGGCCACAGTCGATTTCGAGGTTTCGAAAAATCCCGTCGGCATCCATGTAATCGGCGAAGTCAAAGTCACCGGAAAGACGGGAGTAGAAATGGAGGCCCTGACCGCCGTCTCAATTGCCTGCCTGACGATCTATGACATGCTCAAAGCCGCCGACAAGGCGATGCGATTTGACGGAATCCGGCTCGTTGAAAAAACGGGCGGTCGCTCCGGCAACTACCGTGCCGACAAACAGTGACGATAGCAGCAGCAATGCCCAAACCAGCCCTCAGTGTTGACGAAGCCCTGGCACGCATAATCGCTGGCACAAGCCCAACGGCCTCCGAATACATAAAACTCCTCGAAGCTACGGGGCGAACCCTTTCCGAGCCGCTGAAAGCGAAACTCACCCAACCTCCCTTTCACGCTTCCGCTATGGACGGTTACGCCGTGCGCGCCACCGACGTGTCGAAACTCCCCGCACGCCTGAAGCTTATTGGCGAAGCCGCCGCGGGCCATCCCTACACCGGTTCTCCAATCGCGCCCGGCGAAACAGTACGAATTTTTACCGGTGCCCCACTTCCCGACGGTGCGGATGCGGTTGTTATCCAGGAGAACAGCGAACGTGACGTCCAAGGTTTGGTCAACGTCATCGCAGGCAAGCCCGATCCCGGTCATGTTCGTCCCGCCGGCGGCGACTTCATCAAAGGCGCAACTGGCATCGAAGCCGGCACCCGGCTCAAGCCACGCCACATCGCCCTCGCAGCCGCCATGGGCCATGACACACTGCCGGTTCACCGCAAGCCGGTCGTCGCTATCGTCGCCACCGGAGATGAACTTGTAGCACCTGGCACGTTGCCGGGTGCTGGACAGATCGTTGCTTCGAACGGATATGCAATTGCCGCGATGGTCGAAAAAGCCGGAGGGCAAGCACGCCTTCTCGGCATTGCGCGGGACACGCTTTCAAGCCTGGAATCACGTCTTGAAGACGCCAAAAACGCAGACATCCTCATAACAATCGGCGGCGCTTCCGTTGGCGATCATGATCTCGTTTCGAAGGCACTGGAGGCAGCAGGGTTCAAACTCGATTTTTGGAAGATTGCCATGCGGCCCGGCAAGCCGCTGATGTTTGCTCAAAAAACAGGGCAACGCGCTGTCGGAGTACCAGGCAATCCGGTGTCATCCATTATCTGTACCGCCATATTCGTTCTGCCGCTGGTCAGGGCACTCTCAGGAGATTCAAGTCGCAACCCCGCGGAGCTCATCGAAGCAAGTCTTACTGCGCCGCTCGAGAAGAACGGTCCCCGCCAACACTTCATGCGCGCAAGCCTGACTACCGCGACTGACGGAACCGCCGTAGTCAAGCCAGCCGCAAGCCAGGACAGCGCGCTTCTCACAGTACTCAGTGAATCCAACGCATTGATCGTCCGACCTCCACACGCACCACCACTCGCAAAGGGCGATAAAGTCACAGTCCGGACGATTGATTTTTAACAGGGTTGCACAGGCTTGCAGAACGCAGCACGAACAGGTATGGTACGTTCATGGTTTGTACGAATGAATGATGCTGTCGTGAGAACTCATAGTTCCAGCCACCACGACTGCGATGCCAGAACGTGGCGCCTTGGCAGACTGCATTATTCGACTCTGAAGAAGCCTTAAGGAGCACGACACCGCCATGCTGACACAAAAGCAGAAGGATTTACTGCTCTTCATCCACGAACGGCTACAACAAGCAGGCGTTCCGCCTTCATTCGACGAGATGAAGGATGCGCTCGATCTAAAATCAAAGTCCGGCATTCACCGCCTCATCACGGCGCTTGTTGAACGCGGATTTATTCGTCGATTGCCCCACCGAGCCCGCGCAATCGAAGTCATCAAACTTCCCGAAGGCATGGAGACTGACCCACCGCGCAACTCGGAGGCCGGTGGCCTGCAAAGTATCGAAGGCCGCATGAGTGCTATGCGGACCCCAACTCCGCCGCCTCCATTCGTTGCATCGCAATCGGTCTCGATTCCCGTCATGGGCCGTATTGCAGCCGGCACACCTATCAGCGCCATCCAAGATCACACCCACGACATCGACTGCCCACCAGACCTGATCAGTGGCGGCGAACATTTTGCACTCGAAGTGCGCGGCGATTCGATGATCGATGCGGGCATCCATGACGGCGACACGGTTATTATTCGACGCGCCGAAACCGCGCAGAATGGCGACATCGTCGTCGCACTTGTTGAGAAAGAAGAAGCGACGCTTAAGCGCCTTCGCAAGAAGGGGTCAGCAATAGCGCTCGAAGCCGCCAACCCCGCCTATGAGACGCGCATCTTCGGCCCGGAACAAGTCGACATTCAAGGACGACTTGTTGGACTGATCCGCCGATACTGAATCTTCGGTGAAACCGTTTCACTTCTTGACTGAGTTCGACGACCATGGACGCTCGCCACGAGCATCGGCCACGGTTTCGATATTGATCCCGCCATCGTCATCGATTGTCACAGAATGCGTACCCAAGCGCCGCAATGCATCTTGTGTGACGACAAGTCTAGGCCGCGAACAATAACCGCCGGATCTCACTTCTTGCCTCATGGCATGCGGCCCGGTTGTCCGGTTAGCCACAATCCGCATGTCATCGATCCCCCGTCCAAGCACAAGCATATCCGCCCGCCGGCAATCATCCCGTAGTGCTGACGGGTGCCGTGCAATTGCCAGGTTCAAATCCCTTACCGACCCGACACATCCGACTTTGTCGCAATCCAGAACGCCATCTATGCCAATTTCTTTTGCCTCCCTTCGGTCGCCATCCCGCGCCAGCCATTGACTCAGTTCATATTCTGAGTAGCGCGATGTTAGCCCGGCAAAATCCCCGAACTCATTGCGCATGATAATCAGTCGACCTTCATCACCCACCATGAGATCGGGAACTGATTTGAGCGGCGCCAACCCAACACCAAGCGCAATCACTACGACACCGAATAACCGCCAACGCGAACGGATCAAACACAGCACCAATCCGCCGGCTGTCATCAAGCCCAACGCAATAGTTGGGATCGCTGGTACGCGGCTAACTGCACCATCCAAACCCGCAACCCAGTTCGCGACAACGCCCATCGCTTCAAGCCCCGGCCCCATCACAGCCAAAGCAAATCCTTCCCCACCAAACGGCATCAACACAAGCGCGCCGAGTGCCGCCGGCATCACCACCAGATTGCAGATTGGAACGGCGATCAGGTTTGCCAGCACTGCAAAATGCTGGGCTTGATGAAAGTGATAAATCCCCAATGGCGCAACCGCGGCACTCGCAACCATTGTAGAGCCTACGATTGCACCAAAGAAACCAATCCCTCGCCACCACCAAGATTGCGGACCAAGAAGTAAGGGCTCCGCACGCAGCGCGACCGCTTCGTAAGTAGCAACCAGCCCCACCACTGCGGCAAACGACATCTGGAATCCGGGGTCCACAACACTCTCGGGAAACAACAGCAAGATGAGCAGTGCCGATAAAGCAACGTTGCGCAATGCAATGGCAGGCCTGTCGGCCAGGATGGAAAGAAACATCACCGCAATCATTAAAAACGACCGCACCGTTGCATACGATCCGCCCGAAATTAACAAATATCCGAATGAGCCGAGTATCGCCCCGACCGCGGCCCATTTCTTGATCGGATAGTTTAGCGCTATCGAAGGAACGGCCGCCAATAAAAAACGCAGGGCGAAAAACACCGCCCCACCCATGATCGCCATATGCAGCCCGGAGATAGAGAGAATGTGAAATAGACCGGACGATCGGTAGGAGTTGTTGGTCTCCTCCTCAATTCCGCTCCGGTCACCGGTGATGAGCGCATTCGCGATCGCTCCGGTCTGTCCTGGTAGGGCTGCCTTTACTCGATCACCAATGCCCTTGCGCACTCTCGCAATCGCGTGCGTTGCCGAAACAGCAAATCCGATTTCTGCAGAGTGCCCTTCTGGCAATTCCTCTTTCACTGGAGGCACGGTCGCATACCCAACTGCGCCAATTCCACGGAAGAAAGCGTAACGAGCAAAGTCGTAGCCACCGGGCACAGAAGCACGCGGCGGCGGCGACAGCTTGGCGGTCAATGAAATGGCGTCGCCCGGAAGCAATCCTACGACACTAGGTCTTACAGTCACTCGTATTCGGACCGGTAATTCGTCGGTTCT
>JAJFHK010000198.1 GCA_021775655.1 Filomicrobium sp.
ATATCCGCTCCCGACTTTTCGATAACATCCTGCGGCGCAGTCACGTTCTTTTGCGACTTCGACATCTTCTGACCCTTCTCGTCGAGAACGAAACCATGGGTCAGTACGACGTCGTAGGGTGCATTCCCCCGCGTGCCGCAGGATTCCAGCAGCGAGGAATGAAACCAGCCGCGATGCTGATCGGAACCTTCCAGATACATCACCCGGTCATGCCCGCCATCCTTGGTGCGCTTGATGCCTTTGAGGCCGGGGAAGTGCTCAGGGTCTTCCATCGTGAAGGCGTGCGTGGAACCGGAATCGAACCACACGTCCAGCACATCGCGCACTTGTTCCCATTCGCCAGGATCATCAACCAGTCCATCGAGGAACCGCTCTTTCGCGCCGTCTTCGAACCAGACATCGGCACCGTGTTCGGCAAACGCATTATGGATGCGCTTGCTAAGCTCGCTCGATTTCGCAAAGCCCGGCCCAGGAATGATCTGGTCCGTTTCCAGATTGCGGAAAACGGCAATCGGAACGCCCCAAGCACGCTGACGTGAAACCACCCAATCGGGCCGGTTGGCAATCATACCCGTGATGCGCTTTTCGCCTGCCTCCGGCACCCACTCGACTCTGCTGATTTCCTCAAGCGCCAGTTCACGCAAGGACCTGTTGCCTCCGGCTTCGGGAGCATCGGCGTGCTTGCCAATAGGCCCATCCATGCGGATGAACCACTGTGGTGTGTTGCGGAAAATAACCGGCTTCTTTGAACGCCACGAGTGCGGATACTGGTGCTTGAGCCGTGCCCGCGCGACCATCATGCCTACATCCGCAAGCGCCTTGATAACCGCTTCGTTGGCATCGCCCTTGTCGCCGTTTTCTTTCAGAACTCGCTTGCCCTCAAAGCCCGGCGCCTGATCGGTCATCACACCGTCGGCAGCTACGGTGAACGGGATCGTCGTGTCGATATCGCGCTCGCGCAAAGCCTTCTGGTTCGCCGTCCAGATGATGTAGTCGTCCGCGCCATGCCCCGGAGCAGTGTGCACAAAGCCTGTTCCAGTATCGTCAGTGACGTGATCGCCATCGAGGAGCGGAACGGCAAAGTCATATCCCTTACCGCGAAGAGGATGGGCACATACGAGCGTTCTAAGCAGCTCTCCATCAACAGAATGAAGTGCCACCCATGCCTCTACCTTCGCCGACTGCATTACATCATCGACAAGTTTCTCTGCCAAAATTATCCGTTCACCACGCCCCAACCAATTCCCGTCAGGTGCCTCAGTCACCTCGTAAACGCGGTAGTGAATGTTGCCGCGAAACGAAACCGCGCGATTTCCTGGAAGTGTCCATGGTGTTGTTGTCCAAATAACAACTTTTGCACCATCGAGCGCCGGCTCACAGGAACCGCTGCCTGCAACCGCAGCCTCTCCCAATTGGTCCAATAACTTCAACTGTGAGACGAGATAATCTTCATCGAAATTGATGACAGGAAACTTCACCCACACCTGGTCCGACTGATAGTCGTGATACTCGACCTCTGCTTCCGCCAGCGCCGTCTTCTCGACGACCGACCACATCACCGGTTTCGAACCGCGGTAAAGCTGCCCTGACCTGGCAAACTTCATGATCTCTGCGGCAATTGTTGCTTCCGCCGGATAAGCCATCGTCAGATACGGGTTATCCCAATCGCCGACGACACCTAGCCGCTTGAATTCTTCGCGCTGGATATCAACCCACTTGGCCGCAAACTCGCGGCACTCGGCACGGAATTCGTTGACCGGGATTTCGTCCTTATTCTTGCCCTTAGCGCGGTACTGCTCCTCGATCTTCCACTCGATCGGAAGACCATGGCAGTCCCAGCCCGGCACATAGTTGGAATCGTGACCCAGCATCTGCTGCGACTTGACCACGAGATCTTTAAGGATTTTGTTCAGCGCATGCCCGATGTGAATGTTGCCGTTCGCATAGGGAGGCCCATCGTGCAGCACAAACTTATGCTTCCCCTTGCCTGCTTCACGCAGCTTGTCGTAGAGGCCAATGCGCTTCCAGCGCTCCAGAAGCTTCGGCTCTAGTTTCGGCAAGCCAGCGCGCATGGGAAATTCGGTCTGCGGTAAGTACAGCGTTTTACCCCAGTCGCGGCCCTCGTCTTCGGTCCCGGACGCTCCAGCCGCTCCGGCTCGGTCTTTCTTTGCCATCTGTCTTTCAGCCAATTCGATTCTGGTTTGGTTTGGAGCGCGTTCTAGCACGATGGCAGCGCAACACCAGCGACAGCACAAAAAGTGCTGCTGGCCGCCCTATGCCTGGACTGCTCACGCTCAGGTTTCGCTGCGTTCGGAAACTTTCGCGCCATCCTCAGCTTGCGAGTCGTCATCTGCCTTCGAAGATTCTGATATGAGCGCCGCTGCACCAGGAAAAAACGCCATTTTGAGAGAACCGAAACCCTGTTCGGTGGCGTCGTGGGCGTGTTTGACGGCCTGCGTCCACAACGGAGAGAACAACAACGATAGTACGACTACCGATATAGCGAGCTTATAGCCAACCGGATCGAGCACACCATTGGCCAGCCCCACAGCCGCAAGAACAAATG
>JAJFHK010000199.1 GCA_021775655.1 Filomicrobium sp.
ACCCTATGAATTGACTAAACAGGGTCCGGCCGCAACATTCATTGTCAGGATTTTCTACCGAGCGTCATCGCTTCGATTGCCGGCGGCCGCACTTTCTGCTGAGTAACAAAGGATGCAAGATGAACCAGTAGCGGTTCAGGCGGCTCCACCAGGAAATTGGTTCGAATAGACCGAGATTCCTGGAGGCCTTCTTACCAAAATTTGAGGCAAGGAGGCCATGATGGGCAGAGCTAATTTTAGTCACGATTTCGAATGTGCCGCTTTGCGTCAGATCGCCGAGCGCGGTGACTCTGCCCCCTTTGTGTCCCTGATCATAAATAGAGTCCGTTCTTGTTATGGTCCTCATTGGACCGGGTTGCAAACTCGTTCGGTGTGAGCCCGCCAAGGCTCGTGTGTGGGCGTTCCTCATTGTAGTCGGTCTGCCATTCGGCGATCAGCCGGTGGGCCTGCCAGATCGATGTGCAGCGGCTGCATGTGAATAACGTTGGCGGCACCCGTTGACAGTGGCAACAAATAGCACAATACATAGTATGATAATTTATACTAGATCGAATTGACCTATTGAGGCGAACCGATGGACACCAAGGACCTCTGCCTGGGCGTGCTCACACTGGGTGACGCCTCCGGCTACGATATTCGCAAGCAACTCGAGCAGACGTTCGCGCACTTCATGGAAATCTCGTCGAGCGGCATTTATCCGGCGCTGAAGCAGCTGGCTTTGCAGGGGCTTGTGACGTCGACCACGATCCCGCAGCAGGGCAAACCGAACAAGATTGTCTACTCACTGACGGACGGGGGTCGCAGAGCGCTTGGGCTTGCGCTCGCCGAAAGCGATGGTCGTCACAAGGTACAATCCGAGATGCTCGTGATGATGTTCTACGCCGGCCTTGCTCCACCTGAAAAGCTCAAGTCGGTGCTTCTCGCGCGTGCGGCGGAACTTGAAGGTTACACAGCCGCGACCAAGGCGTGGCGGGACAGCGATGCAGTCGACCAAGCAACTCCGGGCCAGCGCTTTCTTGCCGGCTACGCATTGGCGGTTATGGAGGCCGAATCGAAGTTCCTGCGCTCGCATGTCGACGACCTGATCGACGAAGTCGAGCAAGACAAATCCGCAATAGCGTCGTCTGACGCCAAGAAGGGATGATCGGATGAAACGCCGAACCATAATCGCGATCGGGGCAGTGGTAGCCGCTGGTGCCGCGGGACTTTTATTGACGAAGAAGGGCAAGGAAACGGCAACACTCCTTGCAACTCCGGCCATCGAAAAGGTCATGGAACTCGCCCCGAGCGAAACCTTCCTCGTGCGTCTGACCGATCTCCAGGAGACCGTCCCGCTTTCAGGTTCACTACGCCCTCTGCATCAGGTCTCGATCAAATCACAGGTCGCTGCCCGACTGAGCGAGGTCGCTGTTCGTGAGGGCCAGCCCGTCGCAAAAGGCGACGTGATTGCGCGTTTTGATCTCGACGAGTTGACTTCGAAGCTTGAAGAAAAGCAAAGCAATCTACGCGCCGCCGAGGCCCAGCTCGACCTTGCCGAAAAGAACCGCGCGCGCCAGAAGACGTTGCGTGGCAAGGGCTATGCCTCGGAGGTCGCGGCGGATGAGGCGGAGAACAGCTACCAGCAGGCCTTCCAGAGTGTGCAGGCGATTCAGGCTCAGGTCGAAATTGCCAAGGAAGCTTTGGGCAACGCAGTCGTCTACGCACCGATCTCGGGTTTCGTCAGCGAGCGACCGGTCAACCCAGGCGAAAAGATGGGCCTCGACAGCAAGCTCATCTCCATCGTTGACCTCAGCGAGATGGAGCTTGAAGCCGCCATTCCGTCGAGTGATATTGCCCGCGTCGTGGTGGACCAGCCCGTCGAGTTCCGAGTCCAGGGGCTTTATGGCAAGTCGTTTGCGGGCACGGTCGCACGCATCAATCCGACCACCAGGGCAGGTTCGCGCTCCATTCCCGTCTACATCTCTGTCGAGAATACAACCGAAACGCTGCGGGGCGGCATGTTTGCGACCGGTGAAATCATCGTCAAAAAGCAGGCTCAGGTCCTCGCCGCTCCGGCGGGCGCGATCCGGGGCGAGGGGCAAGACCGTTACGCTCTGACCATCGTCGATGGAGCCATCATGAAAAGATTGGTTCGTGCCGAGACCAGCGCAGTCGATAGCGAACTCGTCGCCATAATCGACGGGCTTACCGTCGGCGATACGGTTATCAGCGCACCGACAATTCAGCTTGTTGCGGGTACGCGCGTGCGCATTTCCTCAAACCGATAGGCGGACGCCGTGATCCTCACACGCATCAGTGTCGATAACCCGGTCTTCGCCACCATGATGATGGTGGCCCTTCTGGTGATCGGGGCCTTCTCCTATCAGCGGCTGGGCGTCGACCAGTTTCCCAACATCGACTTTCCGACCGTCGTTGTGACGACGACGTACCCTGGCGCATCGCCGGAAGCCGTCGAATCGGATGTAACGCGGCCAATTGAGAATGCCGTCAATACAATCGCGGGAGTCGATACTCTGACATCGCGTTCCTATGAGGGACGTTCCGTCGTTACGATCCAGTTCAACCTCGATACCGCTTCGGCCGTCGCCGTCCAGGACGTTCGCGAGAAGGTTTCGGCCGTCAAGAGCGCGCTGCGCAAAGAGGTCAACGAGCCGACGATCACGCGGTTCAATCCGGACGATTTACCGATTGTGTCGGTTGCCGTGGAATCGCGCAGCCGCAGCCTTCGCGACCTGACGACGCTCACCGATCAGGTGATCCTGAAACGTTTGCAAACCGTGCGCGGTGTCGGCAACGCCTACATTGTCGGCGGTGTGAAGCGACAGATTGAGATCCGGCTCAAGCCCGATCGCCTCGAGTCGTTCAATATCGGTGTCGATCAGTTGATCAGCGCCGTACGCGCCGAGAACCAGGACCTTCCAGCCGGCAACATTTCGCGCGGTCGCGATGACCGGGTCGTTCAACTTGAGGGGCGCATCAAGGATCCGCGCGAGTTCCTAAATCTGATTATTGCACAGCGGGGGGGCGCCCCCGTCAG
>JAJFHK010000200.1 GCA_021775655.1 Filomicrobium sp.
TTGCCGATGGCATTCCCCTGCGCCACCTGGATCTGGGTGGCGGTCTTGGCATTCCCTACGAAGCAAGTGCGCCGATGCCGCCTTCGCCTGCAGAATATGCAGCTGTCGTCAAAGAGTGCTTGGGAAGCCTCGACCTGAAACTCGTCCTGGAGCCTGGGCGCATGATTGCAGGGAACTCGGGCATCCTGGTCTCCCGGGTCATCCACGTGAAGGAGGGCGCTGACAAGACATTTCTAATCGTCGACGCTGCGATGAACGATCTTCTTCGCCCGACACTGTATGAAGCCCATCACGAGGTCTGGCCCGTCAAGGAAGATCTTAAGTCGATGCCGCCGGTCATCCAGGACGTCGTCGGACCCGTTTGCGAGACCGGCGACTACCTCGCCCTCGACCGCTCCCTGCCGCCGTTCAAAGAGGGCGATCTCGTCGCCCTGATGTCGGCTGGCGCATATGGCGCGGTAATGTCTTCAGTATACAACAGCCGGCGGTTGATCCCCGAGGTCATGGTCCGCGGCGAAGAAGTTGCAGTCGTCCGTCCGCGCCCCACCTACGACGACCTTATCGCCCAGGACGTCCTGCCTAGCTGGTTGCGGTGAAAGTTTACGTCGAAATCCCGCTGTTTGGACGAGCGAAACGAAAAAAGAACAAAAGCCTTCGGAAAATTGAGAAACGCGCTCGCCGGTCCATGCTAATGTACAGCGCATGAAAAACGCCCGCTCCCCCGAAAACGAGCGCGCTGCCGGTTCCGCACGCGCTCACGCCGATCAGGCCCTCGAACGTAAAGTCGAGCGAAGTGTCTGGATGTTGTTCCTGGAGCGGATGTGGCCGAGGATTTGGCTAACTCTGGCCTTGGGCGCAGCTTTCGTTGGCCTGTCTATGGTCGGGGCTTGGCAGATGTTCGGCCCGCTCGCCCATAAGGCAATGCTCGGTACTTTCGCTTTCGGGCTACTGGCCGCGTTGATCTTCGCTATCCGTACTCCTTGGCCGAACCGCGAGGAAGGCCTGAAACGGCTCGAAAAACTTTCCGGAGTGCCACACCGACCTGCGTCGTCATATGACGACACCCTGACAGCTGGCGATTCCGATCCATCGACGCGTGCGGTCTGGCAGGCGCATCGCAAGCGGCTTTCTGAACTGCTTGGTAAGCTCCGCGTTGCTGCTCCGCGCCCTGACACGCCTCACCATGACCCGTGGGCGTTGCGCGCAGCACTGGTCGTCGGAGTCGTAGCGCTAACTGCTCTCGCCGGAGAGCAGTGGTCCGATCGGCTGGCAGCCGCGTTCCGGTTGGCTGAGCCCGAAACGATTGCCTCTAAACTGCGCATCGACGCCTGGGTAACACCGCCGGCGTATACGTCGAAGCCGCCTGTCATGCTTGCCGACGGCGGTAAAAGTGCCAAAGCCAATGCAATAGACATCGCCGGCCTTGGACTTGTTGAAGTGCCGCAAGGCAGTCAGCTTATTGTGCGCACAAGCGGCGAAGGCGCCAGCGAAGTCCGGCTCGAAATCTCCGGTGCAGGCGAAAACAACACGACTATCTCCGCTGACACCGCCAAAACGCCAGGCGGTGTTGTCAAGGATGTCGCGGAGCTACGATCCGAATTGAAGTCCTCTGCCCGCGTCCGACTGATGCACACGAAAAGCGAAGTCGCGGCCTGGACGTTTTCCGTGATTTCCGACCTCGTGCCATCCATCGAGCTCACCAAGAGTCCCAGTCCGACCAAACGTGGTTCAATGAAACTGGAGTACAAGGTCGACGACGACTACGGTGTCGTTTCCGCTCGAGTGAAGGTGGTCAAGGCCGAAGCGGAGGAAGAAGATCCAAACACGGCCTGGGCTCGCAAAGACGGTCTAAAGGGCCCTCGCCTGCCAATGTCACGTCCGCCTGAGCTGGCGTTGCGGCTGCCCAAGGCCAACGCCAAAGAAGGCGAAGGTGTCACCCATTTGGAACTCGGTGCCCACCCGTGGGCAGGCCTCAAAGTCGTCATGACTCTGGAAGCAACCGACGCGGCCGGGCAGACGGGAACTTCAAAACCAATCGAAATGGAGCTGCCGCAGCGGATTTTCAGTAAACCATTCGCGCGGGCGATTATCGAACAGCGCCGCAAGCTCGTTGAAGATTCGCGCAACACCAACCGAGTTGTCCGCGCCCTCGATGCACTGACTATGGAGCCCGAAGGCTTTATCGATGATGTCCAGGTTTACCTCGGTCTGCGTACAGCCGGCTATCGCCTGCAGCGCGATAACACGCGTCCCGGTCTCGACAGTGTCATCGAGCAGTTGTGGAACGTTGCTTTGCGCATTGAGGATGGCGATCTCAGCGATGCTGAGCGGCGGTTGCGCGAAGCGCAGGAAAAATTGTCCAAGATGCTGCAAGATGGAGCCGATGATGCCGACCTCAAAGAGGCGATGGACGAGCTTCGCACCGCGCTAAACGAATATCTCAAGAAGATGGCCCAGGAAGCCAAAGACAATCCGATTATGCCGGACGGCCTCAACAGCGACCAGCAGCAGCTTAGCCAGAACGATCTCGAAGAGATGATGAAACAGATCGAAGAAATGGCCAAATCTGGGGCCCGCGAAGCGGCCCAGCAAATGCTGAGCGAGTTGCGCGACCTGCTCGATCGGCTCCAGTCGGCTGAACAACAAGCCGCGCAGGACGAGATGAATGTCCAGCAGATGGAGATGATGAAGGACCTTGGTGAAATAGTCGGCGAGCAACAACGCTTGATGGACGATACTT
>JAJFHK010000003.1 GCA_021775655.1 Filomicrobium sp.
TAAAGATCTTCATCGTCCCACCGTTGATAGGTTCAAAACCCCCATCAAGATAGATAAGCCAATCGGCGCCCAGCGCAAATCCATGGCACCGACATGACTGATTTTTCATGTAAATCAGCGGTTCTGCGCGCATTGAAAACGGCCCCGGAGCGATCGTCTCCGGAGCCGTCCTAATTCTTAATAATTCGATCCAATCAAACCACTGCGCTTAGGCCGGTGCGCCTTGGTCTTCAGCTTCTTCTTCAAGCATAGCTTCGTGGCGCTCGCGGTCTTCCTTGCCCTTCACGCTCTCATCGCGATCGACAAGCTCAATAACGGCGCGCGGGGCGCTATCGCCATAACGGAAGCCAGCCTTAAGAACGCGCGTGTAGCCGCCGTTGCGGTCCTTATAGCGATCTGCGAGCACATCGAAGAGCTTCTTCACCATGTCATCGTCGCGCAGACGAGAGGCCGCGATGCGTCGTGAATTCAGATCGCCGCGCTTGGCGAGCGTGATGTACTTGTCGACAACCCGCCGCAGATCCTTTGCCTTCGGAAGTGTGGTCACGATTTGCTCGTGGCGGATGAGCGCAGCAGCCATGTTCGAAAACATTGCCTGACGGTGTGCAGAATCGCGCGTGAAGCGCCTGCCCAGTTTCTTGTGTCGCATTGTCGTTACCTTTTTCTCTTCGGTTGTTACGGGGAGGTTCTTCGGCCTCACCTCGTTGGTCTTCCATAGGTCGACACCGACGAATGCGGTGCGAACCATTTAGCCGGGATTGGGGCAACGCAAATGCCACCCCGTTCCCTAGTATTCTAAATCAGTACTGGTCCTCGAAGCGCTTTGCGAGATCTTCGATGTTGTCCGGCGGCCAGTTCGGAACTTCCATACCTAAATGAAGCCCCATCGCCGCGAGCACTTCCTTGATCTCGTTGAGCGACTTACGTCCGAAATTCGGCGTGCGCAACATTTCGGCTTCAGATTTCTGAATAAGGTCGCCGATGTAAACTATATTGTCGTTCTTCAGGCAGTTCGCTGAACGTACCGACAGCTCCAGTTCGTCGACCTTCTTCAACAAAGCAGCGTTGAACGAAAGCTCTGGATGCCGCTGTTCTTCTTCCGCCTTCTTGGGCTCTTCGAAGTTGATGAAGACTGACAGCTGATCCTGAAGAATGCGCGCCGCGAATGCCACCGCGTCGTCCGGCGAAATCGAGCCGTTGGTTTCGATCTGCATCGTCAGTCGATCCTTGTCGAGGTCCTGACCTTCACGCGTATGCTCGACCTTGTAGGAAACCTTCTTCACAGGGCTGTAGAGGCTATCGATTGGGATCAATCCGATCGGCGCATCATCCGGGCGATTGCGCTCTGCAAGGACGTACCCTTTGCCTAGGTCCGCTGTCAGCTCCATGCGGATCGATGCACCTTGGTCGAGATGGCAGATAACGTGATCGGGATTGAGGAGGTCGACTTCCGAACCGGTTTCGATATCGCCAGCTTTGACCGGTCCAGGGCCTTCTTTGCGCAACTGCATGCGCTTCGGGCCCTCGGAATGAAGCTTGAGAGCAACTTCCTTAAGGTTCAGCACGATTTGCGTTACATCCTCGCGCACGCCCGGGATAGAGAAGAATTCGTGCTGCACCCCATCGATTTGAACGGTCTTGATGGCCGCGCCCTGAAGGGACGAGAGCAATACCCGACGCAGCGCGTTACCAAGCGTCATTCCAAAACCGCGTTCCAGCGGCTCGGCCACCATGGTCGCTGTCCGCAAGCTATCGCGGCCCGCTGAAACTTCCAGCTTGCCCGGCTTGATCAGGTCCTGCCAATTTTTCTGCATAGTAGATGTCATCGTCACGGGTTGCCTCGTTTCGTTTGCGAATGGGCGTCGCTTTTTTTGGAGCGCTCGCACGCCATTCAAGGAATCGAAAAACCCGGATTTCCCGGGACCGGAGCGTTCACAAAGAAACGCCAGAACTGCCGGAAGGAGTGTTCCCAAAGTCCGGCCTTCGCAATTAGACCCGCCGACGCTTACGCGGACGGCAGCCGTTATGCGGGATCGGCGTCACATCGCGGATCGACGTTATTTGCAGACCAAGCGACTGCAACGCGCGCAATGCCGATTCACGGCCCGAGCCAGGACCGGTCACTTCGACTTCAAGAACCTTCATACCATGGTCTTGAGCCTTGCGTCCGGCATCCTCAGCAGCCATCTGCGCGGCAAATGGAGTCGATTTGCGCGAGCCCTTGAATCCCATTGTCCCTGCCGACGACCATGAGATCGTATTGCCCTGGGCATCGGTAATGGTGATCATTGTGTTATTAAAGCTCGCGTTCACGTGCGCGACACCCGACGAGATATTCTTTTTCTCGCGGCGGCGAACTTTCCCGCGCTGCTGTTCTTTGGCCATCTATTCGTCACTCTCTTGTCTGCGCTGAAGCCGACACAGCGAAAACGTCGCCGGCAAACTTCCCAATATCCGGGTGATAGAACCGCTATAAACGGCCCGTTACTTCTTCTTGCCTGCGATAGCCTTCGCCGGCCCTTTGCGCGTGCGCGCGTTGGTGTGTGTGCGCTGCCCGTGAACGGGTAGTCCGCGACGATGGCGCAGCCCTCGGTAACAACCAAGATCCATCAGGCGTTTGATGTTCATCGCCGTATCGCGGCGAAGATCACCTTCTACCAGGAAGTCCCGGTCGATCGTTTCACGGATCTGCAGAACCTCGGCATCGGTCAATTCGTTGACGCGGCGCTCCGGAGGGATACCGACTTTATCGCAAATATCTCGGGCAAATTTCGCCCCGATACCATGGATGTATGTGAGCGCAATAGGAACGCGCTTTTGGGTGGGGATGTTCACGCCAGCGATACGGGCCACGTGGTGTTCTCCTGGTGCTTAGTCAAACAGCGAAAGCACAGCACGGCGCACGGGTTAGGTGCGCCGTCTGCGCTGATTGGTTTGTCGTCGTAAAAGCCATGCCCGCCCGCAGCGCTGTGCCCTGCGAACCCGACCAAGCTTTCTGGATCCGAAAATCCGACTGTTCTATACGCAGCGTTGACCACCGTCAATCGCTCATATTCGCCTGGATGCATGCGATTCTGGACGCTTGCACCCAATAATTTTGATTTCGAGGATTACGCGGGCCGCGTGATCACCAGAAACCCGTCTCCGTCACGTCAAAATGTCTTCGATTTGCCTAGCAACTTCGTCGATTTCCGCCATACCATCCACGTAGTTGTACCGGTCCTTCGCGAAGTAATAGCCGATCAGCGGGGCCGTTGATCGGTAGTAGGCCAGCAGTCGCGCCCGAACGGTCTCCTCATTGTCATCTGCACGACGCGTAAATTCAGTGCTGCCGCACTTGTCACAAACACCGTCCTTTGCGGGTTGCTTATACTTGTCATGGTATCCCATACCGCACTTGGAACAAGAGTAGCGCCCAGTGATACGCTCGACCATCGCTTCGTCGTCAACGCGCAACTCTATTACGGCATCGAGCGTTTTGCCTTTTTCGTCGAGCATCTTTTCCAGTGCCGACGCCTGTCCCAATGTGCGCGGAAAACCATCAAGGATGAAACCGTTGGCACAATCTGGTCGATCAATCCGCTCAGAAACGATGCCAACGACCATCTCATCTGGAACCAATTCTCCAGCCTCGATAAGCGCCTTTGCTTGCCGACCGGTCTCCGTACCAGCCTTGACCGCGTCACGCAGCATTTCACCAGTCGAAAGCTGAATAATCCCGTGTTTGCTGGAGATGGTTTCGGCTTGTGTGCCCTTACCGGCTCCCGGCGGTCCCAGCAGGATCAAATTCATCTACGTCTTCCCTTCCTCGACGAAGGCGAGGCGCCTTTGAGCTGCGCCTTCTTGATGAGGCCTTCATACTGATGCGCCAACAGGTGGCTTTGCACCTGTGCCACCGTGTCCATGGTGACACTGACCGCAATCAGCAACGAAGTCCCGCCAAGTACGGCAGCGAAGGTAGACGGGATTGGTGAATTAGCAATCATCAATTCCGGCAACAGACAGACGGCGGCCAGATAGAACGCGCCCACAACCGTAATGCGCGTAAGCACATAGTCAATGTATTCGGCCGTCTTCGCGCCGGGACGGATACCCGGGATGTATCCGCCATATTTGCGCAAGTTATCGGCTGTCTCTTGTGGATTGAACACCACAGCCGTGTAGAAGAACGCAAAAAATATGATCAAGGCGGCATAAATCGCCATGTGCAACGGCTGTCCGTATCCCAGAAGAGCGGTGATATAAGTCAGCCAGTCCGGCCCGCCAGCCCCTGTTTGCCCAGCCGTAAACTGCGCCGCAGTCGTCGGAAGCAACAACAGCGACGAGGCAAAGATCGGCGGAATAACACCAGCGGAATTCAACTTCAGCGGCAGGTGCGATGCATTCCCCTGCATCATCTGGCTGCCCACCTGGCGTTTCGGATACTGGATCAAGAGCCGCCGCTGCGCCCTTTCCATGAAGACGATGCACAAGACCACAACAGCCATCAGCAGCAACACAGCGAACACGAGCATAATCGAAATCGAGCCTTGGCGCGACAACTCGAACAGACCCGCGAGCGCCGACGGCATACCCGCCACGATGCCTGCAAAAATGATCAAAGAGATGCCGTTGCCGATACCGCGTTGCGTGATCTGTTCACCTAGCCACATCAAGAA
>JAJFHK010000021.1 GCA_021775655.1 Filomicrobium sp.
GTTCTTGAATATCTCGCCGCACCAGCTAGCAAAGGCCATGTCTGGGCTGGTGCTCGTTCCTCGTTCGACAACGCGCTTGCGATGAGCCAGAAGTCCAGGGGGCATGGCTTCGTGAGTAGCGTTTCGGGCGAAGAACAGGCCGGCGACAAAGTTGAAGTCTACACGTTTTTGCATGCGGCGGGCCAACGTTCTGGAGTTGTGACAACGTTTGTCGATTACCAGACGCGGGGGGACCTTCCGAACGGTGACTTATGCGAAAAAGGTCAGCTTGCTGCGGTATCTTTTGAGGTCATCGAACTTTCGCCGTTTGGCAAGGTCAACCTGGAGAAACGGCGGTTCAGCCCAGCACCCTGCGGACGACGACTTGCCCAATCGGATAGATTTAATCCCGACACAATTGATGACCTGCAAGTTAGGCGCTGATCGGCGGCACGCGCAGGGCGAGCAACCTAAAAGACCAAAAGGGGGAATACTGATGAGGCTAGTAGACCGGGTAAGGCGAGTGATCGGACTTGCCGTCGCTGGGATCGCGCTGTGCGCGGGGATCGCACAGTCCGCCGAGATAAAGTTAGAATTGAAAGGCGGCGGATTTGAAATTAGCGGGGAACTCAAGGTCTACGATGGCAAAAAATACATCGTCGAGTCGCCAATCTTCGGCATGATGGCAATCGACGGCAGCCGCTTCAATTGCATCAGCCCAAATTGCCCGACAGGTCCAACTTTCGACCCCGAATTCGTTGGCGGCCAACAGCGGGCACCTCTCGGAGATTTGGGCACCACAAGCTGGATGGGCGGCAGTGGCATCGGCACGAACTTCATGCCGGAATTGGTGAAGTCGTACGCTGCCTCGCGTGGCCTGACCATCCGCCAAACCATCGGAACTGATAACCGCGATCTCATCTTTACGCTTGAGAGCAAGAGCGGCAAGGAAGTCGGTACATTCAATGTTTTGCGCCGCGGAGTCAGCCAGGGCTATGAGGAACTTATCGACGACAAAGTCGAATTGGTTTGGACCAGCGCCAGAATGACGGATGAGCAGCAAGCGAATTTTACTGGTGCTGGCGCCGGTCAAATGCGCATCGAAGGCAACGAGCATGTGTTCGCACTTGATTCGATGGTTGCGCTGGTAGCGCAGGACAATCCGGCGGTTTCGATTTCGATCGAGAATCTGGCCGCCATCTACTCAGGACGTATTACTGATTGGGCGCAACTAGGACTGCCCGGTGGCAAGATCAACGTGTATGCACCTGTCGAAGGCATGGACCTGCTGATGCATTTCAAGAATACGATCCTTGCCCCACGGGGTCTGAATCTTACTCAGGACGCCTATCGCCTCGGTACCGTTGTCGAATGGTCTGACAAGGTTGCAGCAGATCCGAATGGGATAAGCTTTAATTTTATCGGCTATATCCGTAACGCGAGGGCATTGAACATTGCGACCGAATGCGGCCTGATTACGCGACCCACCTACTTCTCGGCAAAGACGGAAGAATTTCCGCTCGCACGCCGCCTCTATCTATATACCAAGGGGCGACCGACTTCAGTGCTGGGTCGAGAACTTCTCGATCATGCGCTATCTCCGGAAATTCAATCCGTTTTGAAGGCGGCTAACTTCGTCGATCAGGAACCTGAGCTGCTGAGCTTTAAGGAACAAGGTGCAAGAATTGCGTACGCGCTCAATGCAGAAGACGAAGACTTCGACCTTAAGGCAATGCGCAGCCTCATCACGGATATCGCGCCCGCTCAGCGTCTGTCGACGACGTTGAGGTTCGAAGTCGGATCATTCAACCTCGATCCCAAATCCCAAAAAGACGTGCGGCGTCTCGCGCTGCTGCTGAAGAAGCCGAAATTCAACGAACGTAAAGTGATGTTGCTTGGGTTTGCCGATTCCGTAGGCAGCTATGAGCCGAACCTAAAGCTGTCGCTTGGCCGAGCAGAGGCCGTGGAGGCGGCCTTGCGCACGGCTGGATATTCTGGGGCGATCACTAAGGGCTACAGCGAGCTGGCACCAGTCGCCTGTAACGACACCCCGGAAAATCGCGAGTTCAACCGGCGCGTTGAAGTTTGGATCAAATAAGACTCGCGGATTGCCGTTCCTCACGCGTGGCTACTTCGCGCTAGCCGGGCAAGCAAGTGTTGAGCTTTGCCTTCTAGCGCCGTTCCCGTGAATTGCCAATTCAACATCATTTGGGAAGCCTTGGAATTGAGGCGATGCACTTTTAGGAATGCAGGTGCTCCAAAGAGACGCGGATCAGGTCGGCGGTGCGTTGAAGGCCGAGCTTGTTTTTGATGAGACTGCAGGTATTGGCGACGGTCTTATAGGAAACGCCGAGCGTTTCTGCGATGGCAGTAAGACTCTTTCCGTCGCCCAGCAGGCGTAGGATTTCGACTTCGCGGGTCGTTAACTGATGTAGCGGGTCTTCGCCGTCGAATTGACCGATTGCAAGTTTTGACGCGAGATCGGCCTCGATGTAATGGCGTCCGTCCGCAACCTGCTTGATGGCGGCGAGAAGCTCATCGGCACTAGCGCTCTTCGTGACATAGCCCTTAGCACCAAGTTTCAATGCACGGGCGGCGTAGATTGGTTCGGAGTGCATGGTGAAGACGATGACGCGGGCCTTCTTGTCTTCAAGTATCAGTCGACGCAAGAGTTCTAACCCGCCGACGCCTTCCATGTTGAGATCAAGAAGC
>JAJFHK010000201.1 GCA_021775655.1 Filomicrobium sp.
CGTCATCGAGGAGAATTTGGGTGCCGGGTAGTGCGACAGCAAGTGCGGCAGCCATCGTTCGGCGTGGATCGCATTTGGCGCGGGTAATGGCATCGATGTCAGCGACGTAAAGACAATCGAATTTCGGACAAAAGTTCAGCAGAGCTCGGGCGATGGCAGCCGGCTCGCTTGTTCCTGGGGCAAGTGGTGTGTCAATCGCGGTATAATTCGCCCGATCGCCGCGGTTTGCACGCACGACCAGGCCACCTTTGAGATCGATCACGGGAATCACTCGCAACAGTTCATTCCTTTGCTATCATCTGGATGGCTGAGACAGTTGCCGCGCGCATCAGGAGTGTGAATGTCTATCACGGTCGGGCTCGATGTAGGTGGGGCACACCTCAAGGTTGCGCGGCTGGAGGACGCCATACTGATTGACGTGCGCCAATTCGCCTGTCCCTTGTGGCAGGGATTCGACCAGCTAGGCGTGGCTCTGGCGGCTGCTATGCCAATGCTTGGTGACGCTACCAAACTTGCGATCACGATGACGGGTGAACTGTCCGATGTTTTCGAGAACCGGACGCTCGGCGTCACACGCTTAAGTGAATTTCTCGTCCAGGGATTTGGCTCCAAGGCACGGTTCTATCTTGGGAGTGGACAATTCGGATCAGCAGAAGATGCCCAGGCAGATCCGGATGCAGCGGGGTCGATGAATTTTCTGGCCAGCGCTGAGGCGATCGGGCGCCGGATAGACGAAGCCATTCTTATCGACTTCGGCTCCACGACCGTTGACATCATTCCAATTGCTGAAGGTGCGCCTCATGTGCGCGGGCTCAACGATGTCGACCGGCAGGCAAGCGGCGAACTCGTCTATACCGGTCTGACCCGCACGGCTGTTATGGGCGTTGCTCAGCGGGCGCCCCTAAGAGGCCGTGTCGTCGGTCTGGCCCGCGAATACCTTGCGACCATGGCCGACATACGCAGAGTTCTTGGCTGGGACCTCGAAGAGATTGATCTGCACAGTACGGCGGACGGTCGTGGCAAGTCGCTGGAGGAAAGCCGTGCACGCATGGCGCGCATGTTTGGTTGCGATGATACGCACGCAAGTCCGGCCGAGTGGCGGACCGCCGCTGCTTATCTGCGGGAAGCGCAACTCAACACGGTCATCGAAGGTGCGTTCCAGGTGATCTCTGCCGCGCCGATTGCCGAAGATGCTCCAATCATCGCGGCCGGCGTCGGCACAGCCGAAGTGCGTGAAGTTGCGCGGCGGTTGCGAAGGCCATGCGCGACATTTGGCGAATTCTTGGGGTTGGACGGGGCTTTAGCTGATGCTGCGACGCATCATGCACCAGCAGTCGCCGTGGCTCATCTCATTTCTGACGTCCGACCACTTCCAGCAAGTGGTGCCTGAAATCAACGCCATCGGCGAATTTCATGAAGCTGCATCGAACCTTGCGTGTTTTGGCTACACTGCCTGCGTGGGCGTAACCGTGCTGGGTTGGGTGCGTCCAATAGTTCGACCCGACCGGCGGCTATCGCTCGTTGGTTTAAGTAACGATTTTTTGTGAGGCACAGCATCATGATCCGTACAATTCTATTCACAGCTGCGGTGGCATTCGCCGCCGCCGGAACGATCGCACCGACCGCTGAAGCCGGTAGTCACCACAAATCCAAGGTTTGCAAAGCAACGTCACTTGACGGCAAGCCTATCACGTTCAAGTGCAAGGCCAGCCAGAAGTGCTGTTATAGCAAATTGCTCAACATCAAGAGCTGCGGTTCCAAAGAGGGGCTCCTTGGCCTCGGCACGAATATGCTTTGCCTATGAGCTTAGCGCGCTCAACAGCATGACATCAGCGGGCCGCCGATGTGCGGCCCGTCTCCAAGAATGCAGAACAGCAGCTTCACAGTCAGAACGCACGTCACTATTTTTTTGACCAGCTTAACTTATTTGTATTTTCGAGTTTTCTTGCGATGGCCACCTACGACGAATTGGGTGCACCGGCACCTGCAATTTCAGCCGACAAACCAAAAGCGTTCAGCTCATGTGGAAGCGGATGGCGCGCCCGAGGCCAAATGCGCGCTGCTCGATTTCGACGGGGATTTCGCATGCGAGCGGCAGGTTATCTTCACGCTCTTTGAAGACGCGGACATCCCAGTCGTAATCCTTCTGCACTTTCGCAATCTCATCCTCAACCTTTTCCCCGTCTGCAAGGCGCTCATGTAGTTTGGCAATCGCGCTACTTTTATTTTCCAATGTCTTTGCTCGGGCGAGTTGGCGTTTCTGAAAGCGTTCGATGCCGCTTACGATGCCTGAGCGGCTTGAGTTGGTCTCTTGGAGAATGCCAGCGAACAGCAGCGTCAGTCGTTTGTCGCGTTCCGCCCCTTCAGGTAGAGCCTCGGCAAACTTGCCGATTGCGGCCTCGGCTTCCTCCATAGGAATCCGGCGGCTGAGGAGGAAGCGGACCAGCTTGGATACCTCTTTGTCCTCCCACCAGTTCCGAATATCGTCGACGGGTGGGCCGTCCCAGATTTGGGCAGACGTCAGCTTGTCGACCTTGCGCTGAACACAGGGCCAATTCGAAGAGGTGGATTCAGCGGTGCCAGCCGAAGCAGGTTTGTCTTCGGCATTGGCTGCACCTGCGGCGATAGCCAGCGCGCAAGTCGCGATGCAGGCAACACCGGCCATTGCCGAAAACAGGCGAAAAACTTGAGTCATTCAGATCATCCTTTCGGG
>JAJFHK010000202.1 GCA_021775655.1 Filomicrobium sp.
GGGTGCAGCAGCCTTTCGATGTATGTCGAAAATCTCAGGCAAGGCGTCGGCGAGGTTCCTGCCAACGAGGTCAACAGAGTTACGGCCTAGCAAGTCCTCTGCGGCGCGTGAGACGAGAGTAATACGCTCCTGGCCGTCAAGACCGATGACGCCGGCAGAGACCCCAGAGAGGACGGCTGACATAAAGCGGCGACGCTCTTCGAGTTGTTCGTTGGCGCTGACGAGGGCGTCGCGCTGAACTTTCAACTCGCGAGTCATGGTGTTGAACGTGTGCGATAGCCGACGCAGATCGCCTTCACCACGGATTTCGGGCAGAGCGACGGAAAGATTGCCACCCGAAATTTCCTGCGCCGCGCCGATCAACCGCCGGACAGGGGCGACGAAGCGACCGCCAAACCACATACCGACCCAGATCGCCGCAAGAAGGCCGGTCATCGAGATCATAAGGTACATCAGGCCGTGCGCCCATTTGAGGCCGCCGCGAGCGCGGCGCAGCGCAGTATATTCGGCCGCGTTTTGTTCGGTGCGCTGCATGTGGCGCAGGACTGTCGGACTGACCGCGCGGCTAACGTAGAGGAAAGCGCCTGGATATTCGCTCAGGCTCGATATGGCCGTGATGCGGTTGTCGCGGGTTGAGACCGACAGCGGGATCTGGCCGGCGCGTGCTTCGTTTAATGCGGCCGGGGTTGGACGAGCAAACGGCATTCGCTCGTCCTCGGCAGCGCGCAGTATAGGCTCGCCCTTATCGTCAATGAGGTAGGCCGCCGGCAGATCCCGTAAACCCGCCTGTGTCATGATCAAGGTCTTCTTGGCCTTTTCGTCGCCCTTGACGAGGGAGGCTGCGGCGTTGAGGTCACGAGCCATGTTGACGACGTCGGTTCGGATCACCTGGCCATGTTCTTCAAGATAAGTGCGGGCAACGACAGTGGAGTTGTCGATGATCGTACGCACGCGGCCGGAGAACCAATTGTCGAGAGAACGCGAGAAGCTCACCGTGGCACCGATGGCAACAAGCAAAGCTGGCAATGCAGCAATGATAGAGAACAATGCAACGATGCGAATATGGAATCGTGCGCCGGGTAATTTTGCGCGCCAGGCTTTGAGAAGGCCCGAGACTTGACTGGCGATGATGGCGATGACGGCGACGATGAGCACGACGTTGAAAAATAGGGCGATGAGAACGACGCTGTTGGAGGGAATGATCGGGGTCAGTCCGGTCAGAATCAGGAAAGTGATCAGCGCGGAAAGAAGCGATAGGCCCACAGTCCAAAGGCCGATGAAGAACATCCGATCGCTTGGCTCCAGAAGCGGTTGTTCCGCTTCAAGCCGTCCTGTCGGGGTCGCTGTGCCGGTAGCAGTGGACATCGTTATTCTCCGGCTGGTGCTGACAAGCACCGACTCGCCTCACGTAGGACCGGCACTTGGTCGGTGCTCGATTTTTCCATGAGCTGGTATGACCGCCACAGTGGAGCGCGAACACAACACAAATCGCAGGCTCCGTGGCAAATTCGCGACGTTTCCGTCGTTGTCGACCACGGTTTCACTCCCCAACTGTGGCAAGCTGGTGGCGGGCGTGACTAAAATGACGCCATAATTGAAGGTTGCTGTGAACTAGTGCGCCGGTGATCGGAAGACCTGTATATCCAGGAGTTTAATCCGCGAGCGCAGCGTATTGCGATTGAGGCCCAGCAGTTCGGCAGCACGGATCTGATTGCCGCGGGTCGCCGTCAACGCGGCAGTCAGCAATGGTTTTTCCACTTCTCGAATGATGCGCTCATAGATACCAGGTGGAGGCAATTCGCTGCCAAACTCGGCGAAGTAGTCCGCCAGATGCTGCTCGACAAGTTCACCGAGACTTGCCTGCCGGTTTGAAGTCTCATGGTTTGTTGTCGGGGCTGCGTCATGAAGTTCGCGTTCGACCAGATCAGAGGTGAGGGTTTCTTCGCTATTGAGGGCGACTAGGCGGCGCACAAAGTTTTCCAGCTCGCGAACGTTGCCCGGCCAGCGGTGTTGACGCAGGCGCTCTATGGCGGCCGTTTCAATGGCGCGTTGTCCAAGTCCCTCGGACGCGCATCGTCGCAGGAAGTGGCGGACCAGATCGCCGACATCTTCGAGACGTTCTCGGAGCGGCGGCAGGCGTAGGGGTACAACGTTCAGCCGGTAATAGAGGTCCTCGCGAAACAAGCCCTGCTGTATTTGGGAGCGCAAGTCTCGGTGGGTGGCTGCAATAATGCGAACGTTGGACTTGATCGGAGTGCGACCGCCAACGGTTGTATACTCTCCTTGCTGCAGCACGCGAAGCAATCGAGTCTGAGCTTCAAGCGGCATGTCTCCGATTTCATCGAGGAATAGCGTACCGCCTTCGGCTTGTTCGAAGCGCCCTTGGGTGCGAGTTTGGGCACCAGTAAAGGCGCCTTTCTCATGCCCGAAAAGTTCGCTTTCGATCAGTTCGCGAGGAATTGCTGCCATGTTCAGCGCGACGAACGATCCGTTGCGTCTCTTGCCGTGGTCATGCAGGACCTGCGCGACGAGTTCCTTGCCGGTTCCGCTTTCGCCGGTGATCATGACGGTAAGGTCGCTTTGCGTTAGGCGAGCAAGGGTTCGGTAAATCTCCTGCATTGCCGCCGAGCGGCCGATAAGGGGAAGATCATCTGACTCGCCATCTACGACCTGCCGGGTCGGCTTGCGGACTGGTTCGCGCAAGGCTCGCCCGACGACGGCCACAACCTCATTGATGTCAAAGGGTTTGGGCAGATATTCGAATGCCCCACGTTCAGCTGCCGTCAAAGCGGTCATCAATGTGTTTTGCGCACTCATCACAATAATCGGCAAGTCGGGTCGTAGCTTCTGCAGTCGAGGAATGAGGTCGAATGCGTTCTCGTCGGGCATAACAACGTCGGTAATTATGACATCGCCATCTCCTTCGCTGGCCCAACGCCACAGCGTAGCTGCATTTCCAGTCGCGCGCGGTGCGTATCCGGCTCGCGCGAGAGCTTGGTTGAGCACCGTCCGGATTGCCGTATCGTCATCGGCTATGAGAACTGTTCCGCGGGCCATATCAGTTCCTTAATCCTTGATCGCTCTTGGTGGACGTCAGTTCGATATTGCTGGAGAACTGTCGTGTCGGAGCTTCCTGCATCGGCAAGAGTATCCTGAAGATGGTCTTGTTGGGTTCGCTGTCACATTCGATTGTGCCGCCGTGATCGGCAATAAGCTTGGCGACGAGCGCCAATCCGAGACCAGTGCCATTAGTTTTCGAAGTTACGAACGGATCGAACATGTGCTCCTGAATGGCGGCCGGAACACCTGGACCGTTGTCTTGGATCTCGATCATCAGCGGCAGCGAAATTCGGCTGCCCGAACCGGGCACGGAAATGCGCACACCGGGTTTGAACGCCGTCGATATGACGATGCGACCAGTCTCTGCGTCGGTGCCGATGGCTTCGGCAGCGTTCTTTACAAGATTGAGAAAGGCCTGGACGAGCTTGTCGCGACTGGCAGGCACTGCTGGTAGAGAGGGGTCGTAATCGGCGACAACAGTAATATTGCGGGCAAATCCGGCGACTGCCAGCTGGCGGACGTGATCGAGAACGTCGTGAATGTTGGTGGGTTCCTTCTTCAATGGACGCTCGTCACCAAAAACTTCCATCCGGTCGAGCAGGGCGCGGATGCGGTCGGTTTCGGTGCAGATGAGTTGCGAGAGGGCGCGATCCTCGTCGGACAGATTGACTTCCAGAAGTTGAGCTGCGCCGCGTATCCCCGAAAGCGGATTCTTGATTTCATGAGCAAGGACGCTCGCCATACCCGAGACCGAGCGCGCCGCGGCACGATGAGTGAGTTGTCGCTCGATCATCTGCGCCATTGAGCGCTGCTGGAGCATCAACACAACCTGATTGAGTTTCTCGGAAAAAGGACCGCCATATACGTCGACTAGTTTTGGACCGGTGATTCTCGGCGCGACGATTTCTATTCCGTATTCGTTGACGGTCGCGCGATGGCGGCGGATTTGATCGATCAACGCAAGTAACGGACAGCCGAAGGCGACAATGTCGTCGAGCCGGATTCGTTTCAACATTGCCAGAGACGTCGATAGAAAAGATTCCGCGGCGGCGTTTGCGTAGACGAACGCGTTGTCTTTCCCGATAACTAGAACTGGGTGAGGCAGGGCGTTGAGTAGCTGGTCGTGGGTCGGGAATTCAGCCCGCGGAAGCATGGTTTGAACCGATGTTGGTCCGGCTGCACGGGATGTTGGCTTAGCGACCACGGCTGCGGCCGGCGAAGTCTTTTTTGACTTCTTTTTGGGTGTTGGTGTTTTCGCTGGGGTTCGGCTACCGCGTTTTGGAGGCGTGGTGTTCGACCGGTCTTTAACCGCATGGGTCTTTGCCGTGGCGGATGCGCGCGTTTTAGCACTTGAGCGCGGCTTCGCAGGTTTGCGCCTAGATTTTCCGGACGGCGCCGCGGTTGGTTTTTTCTTGGCGTTCATGCGGCGGCCCCACTGAGGCTTTCCAGTGCATTCTGGTAAAACTCGCGCATTCCCTCAAGCAGGCGATTTGGGTTGGTCTCGGTACACAACCGGGCACGCCAAGCTTTCACGCTGAATGTTGGAGCGCCAGACTGTTCGAGGTACCAACCGATATGTTTGCGAGCGTTTCGAAGACCAAGAAATGGGCCGTAGTGCTCGAGCATTTCTTTGAGGTGCAGGAGGGCGATCTCGGCTTGAAGGTCAAGTGGCGGCACCCCTGGGTCGGTTCCCGTATCGAGGTAACTGCCGACCCGGCCGGGATGCCACGGTGCGCCATACGCGCCACGGCCGATCATGACACCATCTGCCCCCGAAAGTTCCAATGCACTCTTGGCATCGTCAAACGTGATGATGTCTCCGTTGACGATGACTGGAATAGACACGGCTTCCTTCACCACCCCGACGCGTTCCCAGTCGGCGTACCCCTTGTAGAATTGGCAGCGGGTGCGGCCGTGTACTGTAACTAAAGCCACGCCGCTCTGTTCCGCGCGCCGTGCAAGCTCAGGGGCATTGATGGTGAGGTCATCCCAGCCGAGTCGCATCTTCAACGTAACGGGTGCATCGACTGCGCCAATGACGGCATCAACGAGGCTGATGGCGTGATCGAGGTCTCGCATCAGCGCGCTGCCGGAAAGTTTCCCCGTAACCTCACGGGCTGGGCAGCCCATGTTTATGTCAATGATGTCTGCACCTTGCCCGCAGGCAATGCGGGCTCCTTCAGCCATCCAATGGGCCTCGCGCCCCGCGATCTGGATCACGAATGGCTTAAGCTCAGAACCTTCAGCACGCTTCAGGACATTGCGTCGGCCCGCCACCAATTCCTTGCTGGCTACCATCTCGGAGACGACTAATCCGGCTCCCAGCTTATGCGCCAGCCGTCTAAACGGCAGATCGGTTACGCCGGACATAGGCGCCAGGAAACCCCGGTTTCGCAGGTGGAACGGTCCAATGCTGAGTTGTGTGTTCGTCGGTTCAGTCATGCGCTTCTGCGTAATTATTGTGCATGTTTATTTTGTGCTGATCTTATGGGCACTTTATGGGCGCAGAGAGATTTGCGCAAGCCTCGTTCTTGACGCAGCAATTTCATGTACACAGTCATTACTTGGGGAACCGCTGAGGCGATTTCCAAAGGAAAACGGAAAGGTTTTGGATGGTGAAGACTGCGGCGTTGATCGTAGCGGCAGGACGAGGGTCGCGAGCGGCGAATTGTGGTGAAAGCCCTAAGCAATATGCCAATCTTGGCGGTCAGCCCATGCTGATCCATTCGATTCAAACATTTCTCAATCACCGGGCCATTGATAGCGTAGTCGTTGTCATTCACCGTGATGACCAAACAGCGTTCAATCAGGCTGTTCTGGACATTAAGGATAAACTAGAAGCCCCGGTTTATGGCGGGGCAACGAGACAAGAAAGCGTGCGATTCGGACTGGAAGCGCTTGATGGGCGTGATTTTGGGCGCGTTTTGATTCACGATGCTGCCCGACCGTTCGTTACGTCTGACATCATTGACAAGGTTGTTGCTGGTCTCAACGCGCATGATGGGGCAATTGCTGCGGTTGAGATGGCCGACACGTTGAAGCGAACTGGGCCCGATCGCGTAATCGCAGAAACCGTGCCGCGTGCGGGTTTATGGCGGGCACAAACCCCTCAAGGCTTCCGGTTCCCAGCCATTCTGGCAGCCCATCGACGCGCCGCTCTCAATTCGCGGGAAAACTTCACCGACGATGCGTCGATCGC
>JAJFHK010000203.1 GCA_021775655.1 Filomicrobium sp.
ACGACGAAGAACGGGCAACCCGCATCGTGAAAGGTGTGCAAGGTCGGAGACTGACCTATCGAACGACTGATCGCCCCATTTCCGACTAAGAAGCGAAAGTGATATGGTGGCTCCGAAACAAGTCAGGAGCCACCATGCCCAAGAAGAAAGCTGAAAACGAACTGACGCCAGAAGAGCAGTTCAAGCGTTTTCGCGAAAAAGCCGAAGAACTTGGCATCGATGAGAAGGAAAAGCCGCTGGAGAAAGCATTTGAAAAGCTTTCAACCACTGAAAAAGAGAAAAACGCCTAGACTTGCTGTCTTACACGTCTGATCGATCCACCCCAATCGAAGATGCACGGCTTTAGGATGTCGACAATTGACGCAACGTCATCATTACCATTCATGTATCGACAGAACGAAAAGGCACACACATCTGCCAGTTGCAGTAGTCGCTCTTCGCGTTTGTCGGCATAATAGACCGGCCCCTTAATCTTGGTCAGTCTTATCGGCCCATCTACGAATTGGCTGGGCCAAGGGATTGGCATGCAGGAAGGCTCTCGTAGGAAGTTGTGCATCAGCTTGATTATTTTCTTGGACCGCGGAATATCCTCGTGAACAAGCTGCGTAACCTCATCAGGAACGTTCTGCATCATCCACTGCTCTGCTCGCTGTACTGCTGCTAATTGAGCGCAAACGTGGGGCCACGAAATTTCTACGTCCCTCCCTTCCTTGAATCTCGGTGCCTCTGTCGCAGGTATCTCACTTTTCAGGCACGTTCCAACCACCACCGAAAGACCTAATTCGACGATTAGTTTTGCAATGCTGTCTACGACATTACGGCGATCTTCTTGTCCGTGAATTTCTCTGGGAAAATCGCCTGAGCCATGCCAAAGATCGACGGCATGGAGGACCACATAAGGATTGTCGGGCCGAATGCCTATTGCTAGCTCGGCTAGCCTCGCTTCGATCTGGTCATAGTGGTGATCTGGCGCGACAATAACGCCTGCAACGACAAAAAGAGGTTCGCGCGAAGAAACACCAGCATCGTCCATGTAAACCATGCGCACGAGGCGTTCTCCATCGAGTTTCTCACCGCTCAGGCTGCGCCAACCGAATTGCGGGGAAACCTGTGACTTGACCAGATCACTCATAACCTAGCCCTCCCAGCGCTGATTCGGGAGTCTGGGTTTGGCAAATATAATATCCCGAATCATTGAGTCGAACAAATGACGAACAGACACATTTGTCGTGACGACCGCCCGAAATAAAAACGGCGCCCCGCAAATCCGCGAAGCGCCGTTGATGTTACAGACTTTGTCTCACTCCTGAATGCAGACGATGAGCATCCGGAGCGGAAGCATTAGCAGTTGTAGTCGAACTTACGGCACGCCCAGCGATAGCCACGCTCGCACTTGTACAGCCAGCGGTCGCACCGGTTCGAATAGCGATCGCGCGTGTAGTAGTGGCGGTCATGATGCGAACGGGCAGCACCTGATAGCAGCGCGCCGGCAACAATACCACCAACGATTGCCGGACCAACCCAGCGGCCGCGACGACCGGCAACGACGATCTTTTCCGCGCTTGGCGCCTTGGCCAGAACACCCTTCGGAGCCGGCGTCATGTGGCCGGTCAAACCAGACAGCGTTGCGTCGGGCTGACGAAACTCGGCAGCCGTGGCCGACTGAACGAACACAGGCATGGCAATGGCGACCATCGCGAGCCCAAGGAATTTGGCGATACTTTTCATCTCAACAGTCTCCTCGATGGCTTGAAAAGCGGCTTTCAAAGCGCCGACCAAACCAGTCTCATGTGTGAATTGCCAACAAACAGACCTGGCAGACTTTGGCATCGGATTACCAATTCCGACCGTCGCCGCCTTCCCGTCCCCACCAGAATCCGTCACGAAAAACAGCTCTGGCACCATGCGGACGAGATTAAGGCGCGGCTCCTGAACCGACGATGAATGCGCCAGCCAAACTGTGGTTTTCCTAGCAAAAAATTGCGGCCAAGGTGTGCCAACGCATGACCTAATCGACTGTAGGCGGTTGCACCATTATGCCCAATACGCTTTACATCAGATGCTCAAACTGAGCGCTAGGCGAACTCTCTGGAATTCGCGGGCTGCTTTTCCTGACAACCTAATGCGCTGGATTATCCAAATCGCTCTGGTATACCAGTGAGCCGCTGTTGGTATACCACGGGGAAACGGCCTCGAACGAGGCAAGAGACAGATCAGATGCGAACACTCGTCCTTGCAACCGCCTTAGCGGCATTCTGGCTCGCGTTATCCGGCCACTACACGCCATTTTTGATTTCGGTCGGCGCTCTATGCGTGATCCTGGTGGTCTACCTCGCGCACCGGATGCACATCGTCGATGAAGAAGGCCAACCCGTCGAACTCTTCTTGGCCGCACCCACGTACTGGCTGTGGCTGTTTGTCGAGATTGCGAAATCTGCGTGGTCGGTAACGTGGATCATCCTCGATCCCAGGCTCCCGATTTCACCCACCTTCACAAGAGTTAGAGCCGGTCAGAAAACGGCAGCCGGAATTGCGACCTATGCCAATTCTATCACGCTCACTCCCGGCACGATAACAACTGGAGTAAGCGGCGACATACTCGACGTGCACGCCATCGTCAAAAGCGGTGCAGACGACCTGGAAGCAGGCGGTATGGACCAACGCGTCACTCAGTTCGAGGGAAACGCTTCCACAGCGAGAAGGGAGAAGGCCTGATGTTCTACGTTGCCACCGGTGCCGTCCTACTCGCTCTTCTGTTCGCCGTGATCCGGGCGATTAGGGGACCAACGGTCTTTGACCGGGTATTGGCCGCCAATACGATCGGCACCCTGGCCATCCTGCTACTGGCTTCCTACGGCTTCCTCACCGGACGCCCGGAGTTTTTGGACATCGGCCTCACTTACGGGCTGCTCAACCTGATCGGCACCTTTGCCGTTCTCAAGTTTTTCCGCCATGGCGATCTCGCTTACGACATCACCGAAGATCAGGAGAAGCCAGGATGGAAATGATCGCCGACGCCGCCTCCTGGTGTCTCATCGTTCTGGGATGCTTTTTCCTGGTGACAGGCGCATTGGGGATGCTGCGCATGCCAGACGTGTATACCCGCATGCATGCTGCAAGTGTTATCGACACGATTGGTGCAACACTCCTGATCCTCGGGCTCATTATTCAAGCAGGACCAACATTGATTGCCCTGAAGCTCGTGTTTGTCCTGGCCCTTTTCTTTTTCTTCAGCCCGGTCGCCAGCCACGCAGTGGCGCAAGCAGCACTACACGCCGACGTAAAGCCCATCCTTTCAGAAGACCGCCGTGACCGCGACGTTCCAGACGGTCCGGAAGCTAAGAGCGGCAAGGGGGCACGGTCATGATCCTTGATGCCAATGCAGCAGAGCGAGCAGCGGACGCGCAAGCCGTCATCGTCAAGGACCCGGCAACCGCCGCGGCTACGGCAAACGCCGAAACATTCGTCATGATGGTGCTTCTGACGCTGCTCGCGGCCATCACGCTGGCAATCATCCG
>JAJFHK010000204.1 GCA_021775655.1 Filomicrobium sp.
CGGCAAAAGGCGTTCCAGTAGAAGTCCTTGTGCTCGCCGACCGCTAGCTTGCCGCCATCAACGCCGCAAATGACGCCATTAAAAAGGAGCGGGAAAGCAGTCCCCGCGAAAAAGCCAGTGGTTGAAAACGTGTCCCGCGCAGCTGCAATTCCAAATCGAGCAAGCGAGCTAATTCCAGACAGCCCACTGGTCGGCCGAGTTCACCCCTCGGTCAACGTCGAACCGAGAAAAGTTGGGTTTAAGCCGACCATCCTCCTGATGCACTACACCGGCATGCCGTCGTGCGAACGGGCCATCGACTGGCTGTCGCGCCCAGAGAGCAAGGTCTCGAGCCACTACGTCATCGACATCGACGGCACCATCACCCAACTCGTCAATGAGGGCATGCGCGCCTGGCACGCCGGCGTATCGATATGGCGCGGCGAAACAGACATCAATTCGTCATCCGTCGGCATCGAGATCCATAACCCCGGCCACGGCGAAAATTATTGCGATTTCCCCGATGCGCAGATGCAGTCAGTTGCCGCACTTTCATCTGAAATCATCTCACGGTGGAACATCGCCCCGGAAGGCGTGCTTGGTCATTCCGATGTTGCCCCCGGTCGCAAGATCGATCCCGGCGAAAAATTCGACTGGAAGTGCCTGGCCAATATCGGAATCGGCCGCTGGGTCGAACCTGAGCCAATAGATGAGCACATTTGCAGCCATTCCCTCGAGCCTTCCAACGACGACATCGCCCATGTGCAAAGGTTGCTTGCGAGCTACGGCTATGGTCTCCAGGTTAACGGCCAGTTGGACGATAAGGTCCGCGATGTCATCCGGGCTTTCCAGATCCACTTCCGCCCACAGCGCGCTGACGGCGTTATTGACCCCTCCACCATTGCGACGGTGGAGCGCCTGATCGATGCAAGCAATCTTTCACCAGCTTCCTGAACCGGCCTTGACGCAAGCCCCCCAGAGGCCCTTATAGACGACTACACCAGTCGGCCGGACGGCCGCTGCCGGTGGGCGGACTTTATGGTCAGAACCCATCGGTGGAGGAAAGTCCGGGCTCCATGGAGACACGGTGGCGGCTAACGGCCGCCGGGGGCGACCCCAGGGAAAGTGCCACAGAAAGCAAACCGCCTATCTTTTCCTACGGATTGATGGGTAAGGGTGAAAGGGTGCGGTAAGAGCGCACCGCATGTCTGGCAACAGGCGTGGCAAGGTAAACCCCACCGGGAGCAAGACCGAATAGGGGTGGCCGGAAGCGCGAGCTGCGCAGCAATGCGGTTCTTGCGGCTTTGAACCTGTTTCCTGGTGAGCCACCCGGGTTGGTTGCAAGAGGCGTCCAGCAATGGGCGTCCCAGATGAATGGCCGTCGCGAAGGGAATTGGCTGACACCCGGCAAGCCGGTGTTGGGCTGCCTTTCAGACAGAACCCGGCTTACAGGCCGGCTGGTGTAATTTTTTCGTCGGCACATCCGCAATGCTCCTTACCTTCGCCGTATCCGGATACCGCTCGCTACGAGAACTCATCCTCCCGCTCGACGCCCTGACGGTCGTCACTGGCCCCAACGGCAGTGGCAAGTCGAGCCTCTACCGGGCCATTCGTCTTCTCGCCGCAACTGCCCAGGGCCGCGTGGTCGGCACGCTGGCCAGCGAAGGCGGATTAAGTTCGACGCTGTGGGCTGGCCCCGAAGAAATCTCACGAGGCATGAAGTCGGGCGAAGTCCCCGTACAGGGAACCGTGCGTAAAGATCGCATCGGCCTGAAACTTGGCTTTGCTTCCAAAGACTACGGCTACTGTATTGACCTTGGGCTGCCGCAAGCCGGACGAACGCTCTTCGGCCGCGACCCCGAAATCAAAACTGAAACCGTCTGGGCCGGAGAAATGATCCGGCGCTCCAATATCCTTGCCGCACGCAAAGGCCCCGTCGTAACCATCACCGGGGATAGCGGCGAGCGCGAAGTCATCCTGAAAGACCTGCCACCGTTCGATTCCATGATGACCCAGGCGTCCGATCCGCGCAGCGCACCCGAATTGCTCGCCCTGCGCGAACGCATGCGTGGCTGGCGTTTCTACGATCATTTCCGCACTGACCACGACGCACCGGCGCGCCGCGCGCAAGTCGGCACCCGAACCCCGGTTCTTTCTTCCGATGGCTCCGATGTCGCCGCCGCCCTGCAGACGATCCGCGAAATTGGCGACACGGCCGCCCTCGACGAAGCAATCGAAGATGCATTTCCTGGAGCCTCAATCGACATTGTCGAGAACAACGGCCTATTCGAAGTCGTCATGATGCAGCATGGGCTTCTGCGCCCGTTGCGTGCCGGCGAACTCTCGGATGGAACGTTGCGGTATCTGTTGCTTGTGGCCGCACTTATGTCGCCCCGGCCACCATCGCTATTGGTTCTGAATGAGCCGGAAACCAGCCTCCATCCCGAACTTCTAAAGCCCTTGGCCCGCCTCATTTCTCGCGCCAGCCAGACCGCGCAGATCATCGTCGTCTCGCATGCAGGCCCATTGGTTGACGAATTGGCAATGGAGCAGGGCGCTTCTATCGTAGCCCTGCGCAAGAACCTCGGCGAAACGGTCGCCGACGATGTCGAAGCCCCTGCCTGGAGCTGGCCCAAACGCTGACAATCACAGTGGGAGCTGGTCACTCGAGTCAGACAAGCCCGGCGTCTTCAAGAACCTTGATGTGTTTGAGAACAGCCAGCAGCGACGTGTCGAACAGCTCGGTCAGCGGCTCGGCCTCAACAGATAGTCACTTGGTTTACAAGTGATGCGATAACCATCTGTAACAAGCGAACACCGAAGCGTGACCACTGACGCGTCAAGTGGCTGGAACTCCGGCAGCTCTGAACAGTTTTGCTCTCCATGCACGAGGACGAAAAAGACCTCGGCGGTTGAAACGAAACCCATGGAGTACGACAATGAAACTTGTAGCAATGACTCTCGCCGCCGCTATGGCAACCGGCCTGGCTCTTAGCCCTGCAGCACATGCCAAGGAGATGTACACCGATCCTGACAAATGCGTCTCTGAAATCGGCGCACTGGACAAGAACGGTGACGGCTACGTCGACAACACAGAGCATTCGCAATACGGAAGGATTGACACGAACGTCGACACCGATGGTGACGGCAAGATTTCAGGCGATGAGAAAGTCGTCGCCTGCAAGGGCGGCGCCATGCAGGCCCTCAATCCAAACAAGGGTTAATCCGTAGTTAGCTGATAATAAAGATGCCGCGCGGAACCAATTTCCGCGCGGCTATTAGTTTCAGGAGGAAGTTTGGGAGGATCATGCGTTGTAACGATCAGAACGACGTCGTGATCTGCGAGAGAACGGTCAGCGTCGTCCAGACAGCACCGCCGATAATGGCAAGGCCGAGTGCGAAGATCTGCGCTGAGTGGATCGTGTCTGAAGAAAGATTGGTCATTGGTCTCATCCCTTGAGTGCATGTTGCGCTGTTGGGAGGAGATTACGTTCACAACCGGCCCGCCGCCGTCCCCTAGGGAACAATGGCGAAAATATCCAAAAACTAAATGGTTCAGTTCTTCAAAAACGACGAGATGAGTTGCATCACCTCCTCCGGGCGCTCATCCTGGGGCACATGCCCACAGCCCGACAACACCTTGAAGCGCGAGCGCGGCAGTGCCTTCACAAGCTTTATACCGGTTTCGATAGGGACGGTCCTGTCACCATCGCACCAGATTACGAGCGTGCGCTGACGAATACTTGGATACCGCGACGTGAGCCGTTCCACGTCCTTGGGCCTAATCCTCCGCGCAGTCGTGATCAGCGCGTGCCGGGCTGCTGCATCGTAGAACGGTGCCGCATATCCCTGGAGCTCTTCGTAGCTCAACAGTTCCGATTGCACCTTGTCGAGTGACAGCCAGGTTGTCAGCTCCGGAGGTACCAGCATCAGCACAGCGTAGGGCAGGATCGGCGCACTCATGAAGCGGACGAATTCGGTGCCGGGTTGCTCGTAGGCCGGAGCGTTCATCAGCACGAGGTCCCGCACCGCGCCAGGGTTCGTCACGTTCAGCCGCAAAGTTGCCATCAGCCCAATCGCGCCGCCGAACGAGTGACCGATGATGGTTGCATCCTTCAAGCCCCGCTTGCGAATGAAGGCGAGCACGAGGTTGGCATGGTCGTATGGTGAATAGGCCTGCGTGAACGGCTTCTCCGACCTCCCGAAGCCTTTCATGTCAATAGCGATGACGCGGTTACTGCGTGACAGCAGAGGGATGAGATTGCGCCAAGTGAACATCGAAGCGCCGAGCCCATGCAGCAACAGGATTGGCCGGCCGCGGCCAAACTCTTCCGCGTAGAGGTTTATGGTCCCCTGGCCGGGGGCTTCGACAGGCATGTAATAGGATTGGGACGGGGAGGGCGGCAGGGCCGCTATAGCCGGCTTAGATTCACACGCGAGTGTAAACAGTACTGCAATCAGCGCGCAGGCACAAAACTGCACAAAGCGCCGATTGAGCAACGTAAAATCCGACCGATACTCCGGCCAACGCATAATAAACTCCTGAACAACGCTGCACAGACAAACTCTTACCCTCCTGTTTAACCTGCCAAAGGTTACCGGGGCGTCAACGCGTGGGTCGTTTCGGGATTCGCAGATGTTGTAAGAGGTCTGAGCAGACTCTCGCAGCGGCGGTGCACCGCCTTAGTTTTTGGCTGCTCGCTTATCGGAACCGGCTTTGGCATTCGCCAGTATTCTACCAGCAATGAAATAGCTGGCCACGAGCGCCACAGCGAACCCACCCGAAGCCACCCAACCGAACAGATTCAAGACTTCGTGGCTTGGAACAGGGGCGGTGAGCAGTACAGCCAATCCCAACCCGGCAAGTGTAACGCCTGCCATCAAGAACAAAATAAGTGTCAGTGCGAACCGCATTGCAACCACCTCGACCCACGAAGAATAGCGACAACGACGCCTCTAGATGGGATGCTCACGTCCTGCGTTGATCAGTATCATCCGCAGCAATCGAATTGTCTGACATTTGTCACCGTTGGCAGAAGTCCCGAAAAGTGTATGAAGGATTATTCAGTCGTGAATTTCACTGATTGTGTAAGCTTCGCGACCAGACGCACGTGTCATCCAGAAGCGGGCCGAAGAAATTCGTGCCCTCATTGAGAGTCGGCTTGGCACCTACGCAGTGCTATTCAGCCGCGAAAAGCCGACTGCAGAACAGAGGCCTCATCATGCTCGATTTTTCCGCCATCGCACTCGCCGTCCACGCTATTGCGGCAACTGTCTGGGTCGGCGGAATGTTCTTCGCTTACACCGTGCTACGTCCATCGCTAGGACCATTTGAGCCGCAACAGCGGCTGACACTTTGGAACGACGTGTTTACTCGCTTTTTCATCTGGGTTTGGGTTGCTGTCATCGCCCTGCCCGTATCGGGGTACCTGCTGGTTTTCATCTATTTTGGCGGCTTCGGAACTGTCGGACTTCACGTTCACATCATGCATTTGCTGGGACTGATAATGATTGGATTATTCCTGCTCTTATTTTTCACCCCCTACAGGCACTTTCAAAGTGCCGTCAATGCAAACGAGTGGCCGACTGCCGCAAGGCACCTGAACAATATTCGGCGCATCGTTGGCATCAACACGATCCTCGGCCTCATCACCATCGCAGTTGGCGCATCGGGCAGGCTCTGGGGTTGATCTAACCGAAACCGGAGAAAGAAGCTCCACGAGCTTCAATGTAGTTCCTAATTTGAACCCGAGCATCGCGAAGTATGCCATGCCCTACAGTCATTGTACTTCTGGATGAGCGATCGAGAAACGATGGCTTGCCCCACGGAGCAAGTCGCGTGGATTGACACATTCAAGCGATAAGTTCGTTCTAAATTGTCCCTTCTCCGCTCAACTGCATTTGGCGGAAATATTTGGTTCCATTGGGCAATTAGAATTATGACAGCAACTCCAGGCGCCACCGTTCTGACGCTCGCAATTCGAACCCTCAAACGGGCAGGGGCATCAATTCTACCATTTGCCCGGTTCTATTGCCTACCATGGCTTGTCGGCGCACTCGTGCTCGTTGCAGCCCGAATTTTCAGACAGGAACAATTCCAAATTCCCTTATCCGCCACCCATTGGAGCGATAGCATTCTATGGGCGCCGTTTATGGCCATCGTCGCTGTCCTCACCTTGCGCCACATGGCAAGCAAACAACTTGTATCCCAATCTGCCGAAACAGTTTTCAACGACGCACTCGGTTACGTTGCACTCATCCTCGCAGCGTTTTTCATGCTGGAATCTCAGCTCCTCGTCGTAGAAAATAGCCTCACGACGAGCTACGTCCACTACCTTTACGACCCAGTTTCGTCGCAAGCACTCTCCGGCTCGGAGTTGATCGAAAAGTTCGGCTCAAGCCTCATTATTTTCCGGAACACGGTCACGATTTGCACGCTGGCCTTAAAGGCGGGCTTCATGGCCGTTGCCGCCGGTGTGCTTTGGAATCTGGCGCTCGTCCAAGATTTTAGCTTCAAAGAGTCTCTGGCGACCTTCCGGGCCAACGCGCTATACTTGTTCGCGTTCTTTTTCGTGTTCGAAATCATCTTCCACCAGCTCTTCCTGCTGTATACCGTGCTGGTCATTTACTTGCCGCTGGAATGGCCGGACACATCAATCTCACTCAGCTGGCGCAGACACGTCGTGCCTCAGTTTGTTCGCGAACTCGTCTGGATGCCAATTCATTTCGTTGTAACGCTGATTGCACTCTCGTCTATCGCAGAGGTTCAGCTGTTCTTGACTGGGCGCTCTGCCGCTTGAGGCGAGGACGGCCCTGCGCCCTGAATGTCATTTATGTGGTTATCACGGTCCCCCTATTTCGCATGCCGACATGGGACCTTGGCCTTTGCATCCCGAAAACGACTTCCGGCCTAGCCAACATTCATCGGTACGCCCAGCCCGCCCCACCCGCACTACCGCTTCTTCGATGTCATCGGTTGCCCACCAGCCCCTGTGCTCACCCGGCACCGGGGCGCGATTTCCCGCGCTATCCCCATAGAAATCGTTAACAATCCATTGACGACCATAAAATTCCATGCCATCCCATACATGCCCGTCCGCACCGGGCAAAGGGCCGTGGCGTGGCGCCTGTCTTGTGAGAGGGCCAAGCCAGTGCGACCGCCACGGTCCGCCGGCCCCTCGATGAAGGTCCGTTTGCGTCGCGAGGTTTGCGTAATGGGGGCCTGTCCGGAGCGGAGTTTTTTTTGTTTCGCGTCGAGGTTCGAGGACAACTGAAAAGGGATGGACCGCTTTGTCTCGACATTCACGAACAAGATCGACGCCAAAGGCCGCGTCTCGGTGCCGGCCTCCTTCCGCGCCGTCCTCGAACGCGACGGCTATGCCGGCGGCATCTACTGTTATCCCTCGCTCGACGCTCCAGCCCTCGATGCAGGCGGCGAGAGACTTGCGGGCAAGATCGATGCGCTTCTCAATGATCTCGCACCGTATTCGGACGAGCGCGACGAACTCTCCGTCGCTCTCTACGGTGACGTCCAGGTTCTCACAATCGATGGCGACGGACGCATCGTGCTTCCTGAAGGCCTACGCAAGCACGCCGGTCTTCAAGACAGGGTTGCTTTTGTCGGCCTTGGCGACAAGTTTCAGATCTGGGAGCCGGGTCGCTTCGACGAGCGCCGGCAAGCCGCACGCGAAAAGGTTCGCGACCATCGAAAACTCTTCCGCTCCGAATCCGATAAAGGCCCCGGCGGAACGGAAGAATGATCAATTTGCAGCGGGGGCTGAGGAGCACGGGATAGATGCCGCGGCGCGGACCCATATCGGGGGACAGGGTGAGCGCACAGAGCGGCCGGCATATTCCCGTGCTTCTTGCCGCGGTGCTGGAAGCACTACAGCCAAAGGACGGCGAAACCTACATTGACGTAACATTTGGTGCGGGCGGCTACACACGCGCGCTGCTAGAAGCCGCCGATTGCAAGGTGACAGCCTTCGACCGCGACCCGACTGCGGTCGCTGAAGCCGCACCCATGCTCGCCGAATTCGGCAACCGCCTGCAGCTCATCGAGGCCCCATTCGGTGATCTCCTTGAACTTGCCGGCAACCCTTCTGCAGCTCCAAAAGTCGCAGGTGACCAGCCCAACACGCCTTTAGGAAGTGTTGGCAACAACGACGCTAGCAAGCCCAACAAATCTTTAGGCGCCAACATCAGCTCGCGCAGTGTTGAGCAAGGAAGCGTTGGCACACTAAAATCAACTGCCGATGGCGTTGTATTCGACCTCGGCGTCTCATCCATGCAGCTCGACCAACCCGAACGTGGCTTTTCCTTTCAAGCCGACGGGCCACTTGATATGCGGATGGAAGGAGAGCAAAGCGCCTTGCCC
>JAJFHK010000205.1 GCA_021775655.1 Filomicrobium sp.
AGGAGTTCGCCGCCAGCGAGGGCATTGTCAGTCATTTGACGAGCCTTGTCTTGGTCGACGAACCCGGCAAACGTCAGGAGGGTCTGCCGACGACCAGGAAGCAAGGACTGGCAGCGCCTCGCGTCAGGGGCACGTTGAGCATTTTCCAGAAGCCTCGACGATGCGGGCGCCGTTAGGATGAACTTCTTGCACGGACAGCGGCGGCCCCATGTTGTGGAAGCCAGAAAATCCAAAAGGTATCTGTCCGACGATGAATTCAACGCGCGCTTGGCTAAACTTTACGATCATCGCGAATGCGAGGCGCGAGTTAGTGCCGAGGACAATGCTGAGCAGGACTGGGAAGTATTGAAATCGATGAATCGCCGGGCAATTGATTCGGCACCGTTCTGCGAGGCACGCGAGGCCAAGCAGAAAAGAGCAGGCACGCATGTAAAGGAGAATTCTCTCCGCGAAGCCCTCATTGCTATCAACTGGCGCGACCGTCCGGAGCGCCTGATACAAGACAACATCTCGCATCTGCAAAGCCAGGTCGCGAATGCTTTGCATCAGGCTGCCGAACGAGACGATATCAAATCACTTGCCAGTTCCCTGAAAGTCGAGCCCGTCGTGCTGGTCATCGGGCTGCTCGCGAAGAGCTTGGCGAAAGACAATAAACATGCGAACCGGGTAGCCCGTCGAATTTTTGAGTTAGCTGAGGACTCACGGCTGGAAACGCTAAGGCGCGATTTAGGATTGACCCCGCCGACTTGAGTTATTCGACTTCGAACTGACGGGCCACCTACCCGAAGTCCAAATTTCCATGCTGTTTGCGTGATGGGCAAGCAGCACCGTTGTCCGGTGGACTGGCGCTTCTCGGGATCGCATCCAATTGCCATCCTTTAGTCCGCGAGAACCGCGCAACGTCTTTTGAAACACCCAGAAGAACGGCCCGGAAATGCTTGCAACATCGCCGGGCCGTTCCTTCGGCGGAGACAAATGCAGCTGCTATTTCGGGTTGGTAACCTTCTTGTAGGCGCCTGTCTCGTGAGCAGCGTCATAGATAACCGCGAACACCACGAACGCAACTGCTGCGATCAATATGCCGTTGAGCAATATTGGCGAATGGGCGAACGTGAAGTACTCGGCTGCGCCATCCCATGTTGTGATTGGACTTGCCATTTCTAACTCCTCTTCAAGATCGTCGATTTAGAAGTCTCAGAACACTAGTCTTTTTATTCGGCCGGTACGGTTGCAGCCGGCGCCTTTCCCGATTCGGGGTAGGCGTGAACGGGTACCTTGGCCTGGTCTAGACCCATGAGCTGGACCTCGTCCGGCACACGCAGAGAGCCGAACACGTTGAGGATCAAAGAACATACGTAGCCAGGTATGAAGCCTACGGCCATGCAGACCGCGACACCGACAATCTGGCCGACAAGCGAAATGCCAGGTGCGTCAGCCGGTCCAGGATAGCCAGATGCAAGGAGGCCGACCGACACGACGCCGACCACGCCACCCCAGCCATGCACGGCTACTGCACCAACAGCATCATCGATGCCGAATTTCGTCAGCATGTCGTAGAAGGGTTTGATGGTCAGACCACCAAATGCCGCAACAATGAATGCGAGAGGTGGATACCAGATATCCATGCCTCCGGCCGCGCTGATGATGCCAGCCAGTCCGCCCGACATCATCCAGAATGGGTCTCGGGTCATGACCCAGGCACCAATCAGGCCGCCGGAAAAGCCCATCAAGCAGTTGAACCCGACAGACGACAGCGTCATTGGCTGGCCATAAATGTTTGTCCACTGGCCGCCAGCGTTGAGGATGACGCAGGCCGCAAGGAAGCCGAAGAAGCCGACAATGATGAGCATCAGTCCAATCAGCACCATGGGGATGTTGTGGCCAGGCAGGTCGTTCGCTGTACCGTCGGCATTGAACTTTCCGATCCGCGGCCCGAGGTTAATAAGAACGCCGAGAGTAAAAAACCCGGCGACAACGTGGACGATGCCCGCGCAACCGAAGTCATGAAAGCCGTAGCTCTTCAGCATCCAACCGCTTGGGTGCCATCCCCACGAGCAAACGAGTATCCAGGCGACCGATCCAAGCAGAATGGCGAGGATGACGAAACCATAGACCTTGATGCGTTCGATCACAGCTCCCGACATGATCGACGCGGTTGTTGCTGCGAAGAGGGTGAATGCCGCCCAGAATACCCCCGTGGCGTTGTCGGAAAGGTTTGGCCCCATTGCCATTGCCCATGGCAAGCCAGCGTCGCCATCAGCGGACGGCACAAAACCATTCGGGAAGGCCAGATAGATCCACCAGCCGAAGAAATAAAATGTCGGGACGACGAATGCGAAAGCGAGGATGTTCTTGATGCCCGACGCCAAGACGTTCTTCGCCCGGGAGGCCCCCATTTCGTAGGCCAGAAATCCAGCATGGATCAGCATCATGAATGCTGTCGCCCAGAAATAATAGATCTCTAAGTCGATGGTTCCTATCATACCGCTCGATTTCTCGAGCGCGGCCACTTTCGCAACCAGATCAGCAATTTGTTGTTCCATTTCTCTGTCCCTAGCTCGAATGGACCGACTGCCCGATTTCAGAAAAAAGTACGGGCGCAACACATCACGGTCGATCGCCGCGACATTCCTCACAGGAAATTTTTTTTCTTATAGAAGATCGGAGGACTGCAGGTTGTCAATGGGATTCTGCGCAACAGATGGACAATCCTGAAGAATGGTCGAAAATTGAGCATATTGCATGCGTCCACGCCTGACAGAGGGGCTCACACTTCCTTATTTTTGCGGAAGCAGAGCGACGGCGATTTGCCAACACTCAGTGTGAAATCATACGCATGAAATTGGTGTAGAAGGCTCGCGACGCTGCGTTGAGTTCACCCATGTAGCAAGAGGCATCGCGGCGCATGTGCTCAATTCCGCCCGGCCCCAAATTGTTTTTCAATGCGACGTCGTAAGCTGGGATTGCGCGCCATTCGTCCACCGTGTCTTTCTCGATTTCGAGATGGTACTGCATTGACCAAACGTTGGTGCCGATGCGCATGGCCTGTATCAGGCAACGAGGAGAGGAGGCCAACACGACGGCCCCTTCCGGCGGCTGGGCGACTTCCACCGAATGCCATTGGAGGCATTTTTGCTGTCGTGGCAGACCGTGAAAAATATGATCGGCCTCGCCTTCATCGTTTAGTTCTATGTCGAGAATGCCAATTTCGGGCTGTCGCGCTGGGCCGCAGGTACCACCAAGAGCATCGGCTAACAGCTGGTGGCCGAGGCAAAACCCAAGAAACGGTTTGCGGTACTCCTGGACCCACTTGCGAATTACTCGCTTCTCCTCGATGAGCCAGGGATGCTCGGCGACATCCCAGACGTCCATCGGTCCGCCCATCACCCAAAGTATGTCATAGCCTTCAATGTCGGGTATCGCCTCTCCCTCGTCGAGTTCGACCGCATCCCATGAGATCCCGTCTTCGGCGAGGTAATTGCGCAGGCTGCCGGGATGTTCGCTGCGCGCATGTTGAAAAACCAACAACCTCATTTTGTCCCCTTAGTTGCGTATGTCGTATGCGATCGGCAGGCTGATCGGACCGGTGTTGCCGCTATCTGGAAGATAGGACGGCGTGCCCGCGGACCTTATGCTCGCGATGCGCAGGGGCAGGATCGAAAGCGCCACCGCCATGTCGCTGCGCGCGATAGCGTGGCCTAGGCAATGATGCACGCCACCACCGAAACCGAAGTGACGCTTTCTTTTGGCGGTAATGTCAAAGCCCGGCTCGAAAACGCTCGGGTCCGTCCCAGCCAATTCTGACAGCAAATGAAGCGTTGTGCCGCGGGCGATACTGAGGCCGCCATACTCGAAGTCATCGACGGCCTCTCGCGTGACCCAGGTGATCGTCGGGCGCACGCGCAAAACTTCTTCAACGGCTTTGGACGCCAACTCGGGCTGCTTGGCAAGAAGCTCCCATTGATCGGGATGTTTCAGGAACATTTCCATCGCGAGTCCAAGCTGATTGCGAG
>JAJFHK010000206.1 GCA_021775655.1 Filomicrobium sp.
CGGAGCTTTGTCGAGGAGGGCCAGCGGTGGCGCGGCGACCGGAAACGCTGATTCAGGCGCAGGTGGCATAAGCCGGCGTGTTTGGGCGGCGATGGCCCATCAGCTTCACGTGTGCCGGCTTCGCCCCCCGAGTCCAGACGAACGACACCAAAATGTGCGCCGCCGTCAAGGCATAGTGGATTCCAAACGCGGAGCAATCGATGACAAGTCAGCCAGAAGATCGATTCATGGCAACCTTGGCTCGAGTAGCGTCAATTAGCCATTGCGCAAGTGTCCGAGAAGAACGGGTGTCGGGAAGCTGTCAGCAGGAAGGCCGTATTTGATCTGCATCTCCTTGACGGCACTTCTTGTTTTAGCGCCGATGATGCCGTCGATCTTACCTACGTCATAGCCACGCTTGGTCAAGATGCGCTGGACCTGCTTGGCTTCATCGACGCTCAGAATTGGGATTTTGCGGTCGCGGCCCTGCATCGAACCGGCGCCTTTGATGCGGGTCGCAAGGTAGGCAGCCGTGATGCAGTAGGTTAGCGAATTGTTCCACTCAACATAGATGTTGAAGTTTGGATAGGCTAGGAATGCCGGCCCCTTATGACCCATGGGAAGCAGCAGGGAGGCTGGCAGGTCATCTGATTTCAGTGGGTTACCATCGGCAGCCGTTACGCCCCACTCGGCCCATTGCGAGCGTGGCAGCTTTATGGAGAGGTCGGCCTTCTCCCAGGGCAACTGGGGCGGCACGCGAACCTCCTGAATCCAAGGCTCGCCGCGCCGCCATCCAAGATGTTTGATGAAAGCGGCCGTCGTTCCGATGATGTCAGCGTCGCTTGCAAAAAGGTTGCGTGTACCGTCGTCGTCGTAGTCGACGGCATGTTCCAGATAGTGCTTGGGCAAGAATTGAGTCTGACCCATTTCGCCGGCCCACGAGCCAATCATGTCGGAAGGTTTGACCCAGCCTTTGTCGAGAATTTTCAGGGCCTCAATCAATTCGCCTGTGAATAGTTCTTTGCGGCGGCAATCGTAGGCAAGTGTTGCCAGCGCGCGCAGTATCGAATAATCGCCCATGCCGCTGCCGAAATCACTTTCGAGCGCCCAGAATGCGGTGATGACTTCAGGCGGCACACCATAGTCATTCTCGGCGCGTTCGAAGTACGTATTGCGCTTCTTGATTTTTTTGCGGCCGTTTGTAATTCGGTTGTTCGTTGCGAGCTTTTTGGAGAACGTTCCGAAGTCCTGGGCGAAGAACCCCTGCCGGCGATCGCGGCGAATGATTTTTGGGTCGAGTTCAATACCTCGAAGGGCAATTGAAATTGTTCGCTCAGAAATGCCGGCCGCAAGTGCTTCTGCCTTGAAGCCCTTGAACCAACGAGAAAAGCTGCCAGTGTTCTTGCAATCAGCAAGGGCGGGCCCGGTGCCCAAAGCGGCCGCCGCGACGACTAACATGAGCAGCTTGGCCATGCGGCCGTAAACCAAATTCGACATTACCAGTCTCGCCATTGGTATCCCTCAGTTCTACCGGCCAGGAGCCAGCGCACCTGAACGCCTCGTTGCCTTGCAGTCAAGCAGGCGCTTTTTTATGCCTCGCTCGGCTCCCACCGTTCCAAAACGAAACTCATGAATAGAAATGAATAAGACTTTGATTTGGCAATGACCCGGATCAGCAGAAATGTTTGCAGATTGCTCTCTTAGGCTGCGCAATCTTTGAAGTTTTAAGTGCTTCTTCAATCGAGAAAACTAAGATTTGGAGATGAATAACGTTCTCTAAAGGAGTCTTCACGCGATGTACGAGTGGGTCCAACATCAGCTTACGCTGCTGATCGCATCGCCTTTGTATCCGGTTTGGAAGATCTTCAACGATGGCGGCACTCGCTTTTTCTGGGTCTATATCCTGACAGGTTTGGCGCTGTCAGGCCTCATCTACTGGCGTGACAGAACGGCGGCGCCCACCGCGCGCATGCTGTTTAATCGCGAGATATGGACAAGTGTCAGCGCTCAAAACGATTATTTCGTCGTTTTCATCTCAGCGGTGTTGCGTCTGACGATACTCTCGTGGGCTTTCCTCAATCACAAGGCCATTGCGGCGTGGGTCGCCTCTTTCCTGGTGTGGCTAGGTGTGGAAGGCCAGGTCAATGACGGATGGGCCGTATCGCTCGGTTTACTCCTGACGGTGACGCTGTTTGTCGTCGACGACTTCATCAAATTCTTCGGCCACTGGATGATGCATCAGATCCCTGAATTCTGGGAATTCCACAAGGTCCATCACTCCGCCGAACATCTCAACTTTGCCACCGCCGAACGCATTCATCCAGCTGAGGTGATCTTTACCTCTTTTCTCGGCGCGCTCTCAATCGGTCTCGTTAACGGCGTCTTCATCGGCTTCTTCGGCAATACTTTGACGGTCGAAACGGTGTTCGGGGCGAACGTTTTCCTCGTTCTCTTCAACATTTTCGGTGGTGTCCTGAGGCACAGCCCAGTGTGGCTATCGTTCGGGCCGACGCTGGAGCGCTACTTCATCAGCCCGGCCATGCACCAGATCCATCACTCCGAAAAGGTCGAGCACTTCGACAAGAACATGGGGGGGGCGCTCGCCATCTGGGATCGCATGTTTGGAACGCACTATATTCCGGATGGACTGGAAGTCGACAAGTTCGGAATCGGCGAGGAGACACGCGATTTTAGATCACTGGGTGTCATCTATCTTCGCCCCTTCACCCGATCCCATGAAATGGTCAAAAACCGGCTTGCGGTGTTTCTGGGAAAAGCCGACGCGCGGGACAAGCAATCGCCGGTCATCTGAAGCGCGTTGCACGAGATCAGAAAAGGCGCGCCTGCCCCAATGGTAGCGCGCCTATTTCATTGTCGATTTTCACGCAGGCTTAGCCAACTTACTTCTTGCCGCCAGGCAGATTGTCGGTCCACATCGACATGGCAGATGCCATATTGCGCTGCCACATCTCAGCGCCCTGCATCCACATCTGGAAAGGCGCCATGGCCATGCCGGTCATTCCAGGCATCTGACCCATGCCTGGCATACCGCCGACACCCATCTGCTGGAATTTCTTGAACTGCTCCATGAAATCGGCCGGATTGGCCATCGTCATATCAGGTGATTTGGCCTGCTTGGACCAAGTCTCCATCAACTGATCCATCATCTGGAGCTGCATGCGGGAGGCTTCCTGCATCTGGTCGCGGGCGGAGTCGATCATGCTTTCGGGCCAGCCCATGGCGCGGCTCGCCTCGGCCATCTGATCAAACACTTTCGTTGAATAATTTTCGTTGGCCTTGGCCATGTCGTCGCGCCACTCAGAGAGCGCTTCAAAGGCGCTCTCAGCCGCTTTGCGCGCCTCCTTCGTTAGGCCCTCTGCGTCAGAAAAATTTGACTTCGCCATTTTGATTTCGCTCCTCGCGATAGGTTGCCGCTCTGATGAGTTCTTGTGTCAATCGCAACTGATCTGGATCTGCGATGCTCATTCTAAGGCGTTCCCGCAAGCCGCTAATTGACTGCAGCCAGACCGTCATGCGCCATACTGTCGCAGATCTCGGCAAGGCTCGCAAATTCGCGTGCAGGGGAATGCGCTCCGTTGAGATAGCAATCCTGAAGTCCATTTAAGATCAAATGCTTACCGATGAGATACGTCGGCGCCAGCCGCCATACCCCGTCAGTCAACTTCGTTGAATCAGTAATTGGTGCCAAATGAAACCGGGCGAGACGCCTTTGGCTTCGCACTTGGTTTCGACCGTGGCCTGCCGGAAGCTTTTCCACTGTGGGCACTGCCATTGACGGTCCTCGAGTCCGCCAACCGGGATTTGCCTTGGCCCGCAGCGCCGTGCTGTTCGCCGCGTGGTGCTGAGCGGGTGTTGCGCGAACCTGGATTGCGGTCACGATCACCCGAATGGGCTGCATCGTTCTTCCAACGGCTGTCACGCTTCTGAGGCGAACCGGATTTTTTCGCCTGTGTATTGGTCGACCCTTCCACGCCGCCGCCAATTGAATTGCGAGCTTCGGAATGGCTGCTGCTTGTGCCGGGCGCTGCAGCACGATCGCGGCGATGGCTGCGTTCACCATAACTGGAAGCCGCAGCTGCGCGGTCGACATGACGTCCGTTTCGGTTGGATTGCCGACCTGAGCCACCCCGGCCATTGCGCCCAGAATGTTCGCGCGGTGGTTCCTTCGTCGCCACGAGCGACTTATCGCTGCGGCGATCCTCTGTCGGGATCGACTGTCGAGTCAGCCTTTGAATCGCGCGCAGTAGGTCGCGCTCTGCGCTGTCGCAAAAGGAGATCGCGCGACCCGATGCACCAGCTCGTGCCGTGCGGCCGATGCGATGGACATAGGCTTCAGGAACTTCGGGCAGATCGAAATTCACAACGTGTGAGACACTATCGATATCGATACCGCGGGCGGCAATATCCGTCGCAACGAGAACTCGAGTCTTGCCGGACTTAAATCCTGCAAGGGCACGTTCGCGCTGGCGTTGACTCTTGTTTCCGTGGATTGCAGCCGCGCTGATCCCTGCGACTTCAAGGTGCCTTGCGACACGATCGGCGCCGCGCTTGGTTCGGGTGAAGACAAGTGTGC
>JAJFHK010000207.1 GCA_021775655.1 Filomicrobium sp.
TTCGAAGCGATGTCGGGACTGACAACGACGGGTGCAACAGTTCTCACCAAGCTCGATCAGTTGCCGCGCGGGGTTTTGTTATGGCGTGCGATTCTGCAAGGACTTGGTGGGCTCGGTATCATTGTTACGGCGATGATCATGCTGCCGTTCCTTCGGGTTGGCGGCATGCAGCTTTTCCAGATGGAGCACTCCGATCGCTCCGAGAAGGTGCTGCCACGTGCGCTTGAATTGACGACTGCGATTGCTGGACTCTACGTCGCGATGATCATCGCCTGTATTCTGACTTACAGCGCGCTGGGAATGACGGCGTTTGATGCCGTGTGTCACGGACTTACAACGGTTTCGACCGCTGGTTTTTCGACACATGACGAGAGCTTCGGTTTCTTCAACTCGGCCCCGCTGGAATGGGCCTGCATTTGCTTCATGATCTTGGGGGCCTTGCCATTTGTCGTCTACATCAAAGCCTGGCGGGGCAATCCTCGGGCGATCCTGGAAGACAGTCAGGTACGCGGGCTTCTTGGTTTTCTCGTAGGTGTCTGTCTGATTGTCACGTTCTGGTTGATGACGGCACGTGAGATGCATTTCATAGAAGCGCTGCGCAGGGCGACGTTTAACGTTACCTCGATTGTCACGACGACCGGATACGCCAGCACGGATTATACGGAGTGGGGAACATTTGCGCTCGGGCTGTTCTTTCTTTTGATGTTCGTTGGTGGTTGCGCCGGTTCGACAACGGGCGGCATCAAGATTTATCGATTGCAAGTGACGGGTCTCCTCATCCGAAGTCACTTCGTTCATCTGATGAGCCCCAACCGCGTGGTGACGCTTGTCTATAACGGCAAGCGGCTGCCAGCCGACGTACCGTTCTCCGTTGTCGCGTTTCTTGCAATCTATATGTCGACGGTTGGGTTATTCACTGTCGTTCTGGCGGCGATGGGCCTTGATCTCGTTACAGCACTTTCGGCGTCAGCCCAGGCGGTCGGGAATGTTGGTCCCGGACTCGGTGATATCGTCGGGCCGGCGGGGAATTATTCCGGGTTGCCGGCGCTGGCCAAGTGGATCTTGTCATTTGCAATGATGATGGGCCGGCTGGAGCTGTTCACGGTCCTTGTTTTGCTCAGAATCGAATTTTGGAGAAGCTGAATTCGATCCAGCTATATTTCAGTCACCTAGCTTCCAGCCATAGAGCCAGTCGTATCTCGCCAGCAGACTGGTTGGTGGAGTGCAGCGCAATGTCATGTTGCGCGCTGCCCTCATCGGGCCGTCAAGATGGTAGATCTTGCCGTTTCTTCGTGATGCGGATTGCACCCGTGATGCTCTTGTTCGGCGAACGTCTTGATACATATTCAGAGCGATTTCCAACTCGTCCTCACTGATGGCATCAGCGGCTGCATTCTGATTTGCGTCGGACAGGCATTTGGCAAGTGTTGCGGCGTCCTCCAGAGCAAGGACGGCGCCCTGGGCGAGAAACGGCAAAACGGGGTGCGCTGCGTCGCCGAGCAGGACGGTTCGATTTGCAAACCAGGTCTTCAGTGGGGCTAGCTCGGCAAGTGCCCATTTGCGCCAAATCTTCGAAGCGGCAACGAGATTTCTGACGGGGTCGACAAATTCCAAGACGGCCTCCGTGGCCCAACTCGGTTGCACGGCGGTTGCCCAATCGGTATCGCCATTTGATTCCTTGCGGATCACGACGACAGCTAATTCCTCTCCGCCTCTGACCGGGTAATGGACAACGTGACCTGCAGGTGCCAGCCAAATGCCGATGTCTTGTCTTGCAATCCCTTCTGGCACCGAGGCAATCGGCAGAACGGTGCGCGCCGCGCTCTTTCCAGAATAGCGCGGAGCATGCGCGGAAAATAAACAACTGCGGATTGCGGAATGGAGTCCGTCGGCTGCGACGAGCAGATCTCCCGCGCCGACAATTTCGCCGTTGCTGAGTGCGAGGACTTCATCTGGGTATGGCTTAACCGCATCGATCTCTACTCCGCGGTTAATGGCAATCAATGGGCTGGCCTCGGCCGTTGCCAGTAAGCATGCGTGGAGGTCTGAACGGTGTGCGACCCAATAAGGTGAGCTGTGACGCGTCTCAAGCCAGCGACCAAGCGGGAGCTGTGTTTGCTGTTCGCCCGAGGGGCCGTCATGGATGCGTAGAAACTCTGGACTGGAGACAAGTGGGCGTAACTTATTGGCGACTCCCAACTGCGACAGAATACGGGTGCCGTTGGGGCCGATCTGGATGCCGGCGCCTTCTTCAATCGGATCTTTGCGCTTCTCGAAAACCGTGACCTCGGCGCCAGTGCGCGCAAGTGCCAGCGCTGCTGCAAGGCCGCCGATGCCGCCGCCGCTGATCAGGGTTCTCACGAGCGGATTTGACATGACAACACCGGGCTTCTCGCGCTGTCCCTTTCGGCCGAATTCTGCGTGGCAGAAGCGGGTCTAGAGGCGTCGGGTACGCCCACGTTCACGCGGCGGTTTCGTTATCAAGCTCGACGACGGCACCTTTGGGGTCGCTTTCATCGGCTGAAAGGCGCTTGTCGTGAACAAAAAGGGTGGAGCAGTAGGGACATAAGATTTGATCGTCCGCGCCCATGTCCAGGTAGACGTGTGGATGATCGAAAGGTGTCCGTGCGCCCATGCACTGGAACTCCTTGACGCCGATAAATATTTTCTCAACACCTTGGTCGTTGGCCAGATGGGGGATTTTGCTCGCAGCCATTGCGCTCTCTTGGTTGGCGATTACAACAGCGCGACGATAGCGGCCCTGTTTGCGAAATGGTAGACCCGCTAACGACCGATGCGCGCGACAAATCCGTTCCGCCCGGAAATATGCTCAAAGCCAAGGCAGCCAGAATGCAGACTTTCGACTCCGATGGCGTTGCCATCGCATACATGGATAAAGCCCCAATTGCCGAAGCGCGTGATACTGTGCCGGTTATACTGGTGCATGGATTTGCTTCGAACGTTTCAACCAACTGGGTGATGCCCGGCTGGATCGACACGCTTACCGGTGCTGGGTATCGGGTCATAGCTCTCGATAATCGGGGGCACGGCTTCAGCGAAAAGCTGCATGATCCTTCGAGCTACGGTGGGCCGGTCATGGCAGAGGATGTTCGCCGGCTGATTGAACACCTCGAATTGGAGCAGGCCCATGTCATGGGATATTCGATGGGTGCACGCATCTGTGCATTCATGGCGCTGAAATATCCTGCAAAAGTGCGCAGCGCTGTCTTTGCCGGACTGGGCATCAACATGGTGCGCGGTATGGCTGGTACGGGGCCCATTGCCAATGCACTCGAAGCTCCAAGTCTTGAAGATGTCGTCAATCCCACGGCGCGAACATTCCGGGCCTTTGCAGAGCAGACCAAGAGTGACCTAAAGGCCCTGGCAGCCTGTATCCGCTCGTCACGCGATCCCATCAGTCGCGACGACGTGGGGCGTATATCGTGTCCGGTGATGGTGGCGGTAGGAAGCGAGGACGTTATCGGTGGTTCGGCAGTGGAACTGGCGAAACTCATTCCGACTGCCGAAGCGTTTGTTATTCCGAGCCGCGATCACATGAAGGCGGTTGGTGACAAAGACTACAAGGCGGCGGTTTTGAAGTTTCTGGAGAAATACGCGTAGGAGGGTGTTGAGCGCGGTCGAGATGGCAAACGAAAGCCCCGCCAAGGCATCATGGCGGAGCTGGGAAGGAGACAATCGCGGGGGATGTCTTCAGCGAACCTGATGCAAAAGGCGGGGCTGAACGCACGTTGGAGCCGCTAACAAACTCCAAGACCGACTACGCAAACCAAACTCACCATGGTGCTGCATCGGATACGCTGATGCAGGTTCGTCTACTAACGCCAACTACTCGGTGCCACACGCCCCCGGGGGTGCGGAAGCGTGTTGGGCGAGGGCAGCCATCGTCAAACTGCTGGCCTGTCCAGGGTTGCGGGTCTATATGCGATAAACCCCTCCAACGCACAACGAACTCGTTGCCGGCCCGTGGCGAAGAATAAGCCTGAAATTCAGGCTAAGCAATCAGCCGCAACTTACGACTGCCCAAGCAATTAATTCATAGCACGTCGTACTTGCAGAGTCCCGTAGACTCGTGATTCGGACTTTGCCATCTGTGGAAAAGTCAACCCGGAGGGGAAGCAATTCTGGTGCGCTAACTTGGTGGCCAGAGGCCTTTTTTCGGGCCGCAAATGACCTTCCTTGTGCCTCATCGCCGTCAGCAGGATGAGATCAAAATTAGGAAGTGGTCAGCACAATCATGGACAACCCCTTACCGGTTGTGCCGGATCGAGCCACCAGTGTTTTTTGGGCCCGATGTTTGTGGGATGTTCACCTTGTTTTCAGATTGGCGGGCCTAAAATCGGGCCATGTGGAGAGTTTCTGTCGACCCGTTTCGCGTTCTATTTTTGCTGGCAATGGCACTGCTGATTTCGAGTTGTGCTGGCGGCCCATCCTACGTTGCCCAAAAGGCGCCTTGGAGGGACACCAGTGAGCGCGCGTGCCTTGCCTCCGGCAATGTGCAGCAAACAGCGTTTTTAACGCCCGTGGCCCGTCTCGGCGGGCCTGGTGTGTGTGGTGCTCTCAAACCTTTCGAGATGTCGGCAGCCGAATATGGGCGGGTCAGATTGAGGCCAGCGGCCATTCTGCGCTGTCCGATGGTAACTTCTGTCGACGACTGGGTGCGCAATTCAATTACGCCTGAATCCGTCCACTATCTGGGCTCTCCAGTTGTCGAATTGAAGGTGATTGCGTCTTATTCCTGCAGGACGCGCAATAGCATCAGGGGTGCCAAGCTTTCGGAGCATGGGATGGCGAATGCTCTCGATGTTTCAGCGTTTCTATTGGCTGACGGGCGTAAGATCACGGTTAAGCGAGGCTGGCGAGGCAATTCCAGCGAGCAGGCGTTTTTGCGCGCAGTTCGCGCAGGTGCATGCAAGCGGTTTGCAACCGTTCTGAGCCCTGATGCTGATCGTTTTCATCACGATCATTTCCATGTTGACCTAGCTCGGCACAATTCCAAAGGGACTTATCGCGTCTGCCGCTGAGGCTGGTTAGTGCCATCGCCCGTTGGTTGGGCTAAACCTAATCCCATGAAATGGCACAAGGATGGGCAGCGCGGACGTAAGGGCTATCATCACGGCAACCTGCGGGAAGCCTTGATTGATGCGGCCCTTGCTCTGATCAGCGAAAAAGGACCAAGCGGCCTCACCTTTGCCGACGCGGCGCGGGCTGCTGGTGTGAGT
>JAJFHK010000208.1 GCA_021775655.1 Filomicrobium sp.
AGTGCGATGATCTTCTTGATTTTGTTCGGGGCGGAACTGTTCAATGCGGCGCTGGCGCTCACGCAAATGCCGCAGCAAGCGGCCCAAGTGGTTGCGGCGTCCGGTTGGTCGCCGTGGCTGATTTTGGTCGGCATGCTGCTGCTCTATTTGGTGTTCGGCTGCGTGATGGATTCGCTATCGATGATCTTGCTCACGGTTCCGATCTTTTTTCCGATGATCGCCGCGCTCGACTTCGGCATGAGCCCGGAAGAGACCGCGATATGGTTCGGTATTCTGGCGCTGATTGTCGTTGAGGTGGGATTGATCACGCCGCCGGTGGGGCTCAACGTATTCATCATCAATGGCATCGCGCGCGACGTGCCGATCACCGAGACCTATCGCGGTGTTCTGCCGTTTCTCGCGTCGGATTTTGTAAGGGTCGCCCTACTGGTCGGCTTTCCGGCCATCACGTTGGCGTTGCCGCGTTTCCTGGGGTAAGGGCTTCGAGTAGGTCCATGAGCGTCTCGCGTTGACCCGAAGACAAAGTGCCGGCGATGCGTTTTTCGTGGGCGCGCACGCGACGCTTGCTCCGCGCCAAGACGGTTTGGCCGAGCGCGGTGAGCGCCACGGCGAACGCCCGCCGATCCGACGGTGACGGCCCGCGTTCGATCCAACCGCGCCCTTCCAACCGGTTGAGTGCGGTCACCATGGTCGAGCGATCGACACCAATTGCTTCCGCAAGTCGACTTTGGTTGAGGCCGGGATTGGCCCCGATTAAGGTCAGTAGGCCGAATTGGCCAGGTGTAAGCCCGTCGCTTGCCATCGAGTGGACAAAGTCGCGGAACACGTTGATCTGCGCGCGGCGTAATCGATAGCCGAGCAAGTTCGGCAACAGGTCAAGTTTCAGGTCGCCACCCTTCGCAGCCCGCTCCTGAGTCGTTACCGGTTTTTTCGAGTTCGCCTTCATCCACAACCTTTCGTGCCGGTCGGTTCAAATAGCCCCTCACATTTTGCGTCCGCGCGAGCGTCGTTTCTTATGATGGGGCGGTCGCTCATTCTAAACAGAAACCTCACGAGCCATGGCACTAGGAAGCGATTTATCCCCAATCGAATGTCGCGGCGTCATCACGAAGAGCTATCAGCATCGGCGAAACCGTTGCGTTGACGGTCATCACCAGTTTCAGATTTCGCTCATTGGTGAAATCGCTGATGGGACGGTGGGCGATTGATCCTGGAATGACCGAGTTCGCTGGCATAATGCTGACGCCCATCCCCGTTTTGAGCAGTTCCAGAATCCAATCCTCGCGTTCGCTCCGCATTGCCACCTCGAGTTCAAGCCCGCTGCCTTTGGTAATTCTCAGAAAATCGTCGCGAAATTCACAGTGCAGGCGATCGAGATAGGGTTCTTTGGCTATCTCTTCCAAGGTTACCGTTTCCTGATTGCTAAAACGGTGTCCCTTGGCGAAGGCAACGACCATGTGTTCTCGGAATAAATCGATCATCTGAAATCGCTGATCAAATTTTGTGGTTCGTGCGCAAAACACGCAGTCCAAAGTACTGCTAAGCAATAATTCGGGAATAACGGGGGCCGTCACATCGTGCAACGTGATCTCGATGTGGGGATGGCGGCTGCGAAAAACTTCCAGAAATGGGCTAAAACGATGCGGCCCGACGGTACACATCACCCCGACGTTCAACGGTTCGATCGAGGTTTTCGCGGCGACTTTTGCGGCGTCGACCGCTTTGCGCCGGTTATCCTCAATCCGATCGAAATGAATCCGCATGGTCCGGCCGAAAGCCGTCAGCTCCACCCGTTGAGCGCTTCTGTCAAATAGATCCGCACCGAGCGATTCCTCGAGTTTACGAATTGCTTTTGACAATGCCGGTTGCGACACCCCGCACGCATCAGCCGCGCTGGTGAAGTTCAAGGAGTCCGCGACAGCGAGGAAATACCTGATCTGGTTGAAATTCATCTGCGATACCCTTTTGCCCCCACTTTACATGCCATAACCAATCGGAATGGGTTCCATAAGATACTGATATTTCCCTATTTTTCCGATTATCACTAGTTTCCTCCGCAACCGCAACTCATGCGCCAAATTGGAGGACTACACCAATGCGTCACGCAGTAATTTCCACGATCCTCGCCGGCGCCATTTCGATTGGCGTCACGGCCTATAGCGCTGGCAGCGCTGTTGCACAGGGTGTCAACGAAGCACGATTTGCCAGCGACGGGCAGGTCATGATCCCGGAAGACTGGCGACAGTGGGTCTTCGTCGGAACGCCTCTGACTCCAAATGCGCTTAATGATGGCAAGGCACCGTTCCCCGAGTTTCACAATGTTTATATCGAACCATCGGCCTATGCCCATTGGCAGAAAACCGGCGAGTTCGCCAACGGAACCCAAATTGCCAAGGAACTGGTTCTGATCCGACAGAAAGATCCGGATGAAATGAATGCGGACGGTTCGACCGGTGAAGTGTCGGGCGTCGGTTACTTCCAGGGCGAGTTCACCGGGCTGGAATTGACCGTCAAAGACACAAACCGGTTCGCCGATCAACCAGGTGGATGGGCGTATTTCAGTTTTGGCCACGAGCTGCCTTACGCAAAGACGGCGTCTGCATTTCCGGCAGAGACCTGCAATGCCTGCCATGAAGCATCCGCCGCGGACGATTGGGTCTTCACGCAGTTCTACCCGGTCCTGCGCGCGGCGAAACCGTGATGGAACCGAGGAAGATGAAAACCAGCAGAAAAGCGCTACTAATGGCGGCCGCCCTTGCAATGACTGCAGGGGCGTTCCCTCTCATGACGATCGTTGGCCACGCGGAAGTGCTAGATGGTCATCAGATCGCCGTTGACGCCAATGGTGCAATCCGGATGCCTGAAGTGGATTATCGCAAGGAGTGGGTTGCTCTCGGGTCTTGGGCGGTGGCCGCGGAGGAAGGTATTCCAGGATCGCAGGGTATCCACGTTGTTTATACCCAGCCGGAAACCGTTGCCGCATATCGGAAAAGTGGCGCGTTTCCGGATGGCGCGATCTTGATCAAAGAGCTGTTCACCGCAACGACATCGGACATGACGACAGGCACCATTAGCCGTGCCAACGAAACCACCGGCTGGTTTGTCATGGTCAAGGACTCAGCCAATCGCTACCCAGGCAACAAATTGTGGGGTGATGGCTGGGGCTGGGCCTATTTCGACGCGGCGGATCGGATCAATACCAAGACGACGGACTACGCGAACGAATGCATGGCCTGTCATGTCCCCGCCCAGAACAGTGACTGGATTTACACAGAGGCCTATCCAGTTCTACACGGAGAATAAGCCTGCGGAGCGGTGTCTCCTGATCTCGAACCGTTGCAAGAAATGACGGAAGGCCATCCGTCGACTGAGCCCAAAGAAACCCCGGAGTCGCCGTCCCTGATTCTGCCGTACAGCTTCTTGAACGGCGCTCCGGGGTGATTATGTAAGCTGCAATCTGGCCGGAAAGTGCAGCTGCACGGCGCTCCTAAGCTTAGTCCCCCTCTTGCTTAGGGGCGCTTTGCGTTTTCGCCGCTATATTCCGTAGTGAAAGCCGTTTTGGCTGGTACCTGTGCCACGGTCCTGCTATTTAGCCGCGGCTCCAACACCGCAAGGGGGAAAGCATGGCCGAGCAGCACGAAAACAGAGACAACAGTCTGATCTGGATCACCATCGGCGTCATCATTGTCGCGGCGGTTGGCGTGTATGTCATGACGATGGCGCTCGGCGGCTAAGCGCAGCGCACATCACTTTCGGTATTTCTCGATAAATACTGGGTTTGGTTCGACGCCAAGTCCGGGCCCGTCTGGCACCGCGATTGC
>JAJFHK010000209.1 GCA_021775655.1 Filomicrobium sp.
GACGCTGATGCCTGTCCGGTCAAGGACGAGGCCTACAGGGTGGCGGAGCGCCATGGCGTTCCAGTCACTGTTGTTTCAAACAGTTATCTGCGGATTCCGCCGAGCAAACTGATTTCCCAGGTCGTCGTTGAAAAAGATCCCGATGCTGCGGATGATCATATCGCCGTCAATGCGGATTCTAAATCCGTGGTCATTACCGCCGACATCCCGCTGGCAGATCGCTGCCTGAAAGTAGGCGCAACGGTGCTCGCGCCGAATGGCAAGCCTTTCACGAAAGACTCAATTGGAGCGGCAATTGCGACGCGGGCGCTTATGCAGGACTTGCGTTCCGGCGGCGATATCATTGGCGGGCCGCCGCCTTTCGAAAAGCGTGACAGGTCAAAGTTTCTTGAAGCGCTGCATGAATCCATCATTCAGCTGAAGCGGGCGTAGACCCGCTCGCTCTTCTAGTCCCATGACCAAAACACACTTTCGGGCAGCACCATCACGGTTGGTGTTTTGGGGAGGCTGGCTGCTGTGACAATCAGTTCCGATTTATCCAAGTAGCTTACCGCAAAGTCGGCGCTCATTTTTTGAACGAACCTCGCCAGCGAGCCGGGGCCGAAGGCATGCATTGGAATGACGATGCGGGCTTTGAGGACTTTCAACGTCTTGACCATGTTCGGCTGATCGAGCGTGAAGGTTCCGTCGACCGGGGCCATGACGATATCGAGTTGCCCAATGTTGGCGAGGTCGTCAGGTGCAAGTTCGTGGTGCAAGTGCCCCAGGTGGCCGATGCATAGGCCGGCGACTTCGAAGATGAAAATTGAGTTGCCGTCTTCCTCACGACCCCCTTCCCATGACCGGATGTCGGTTGGGACATTGCGGATCAGCACATCTTCAACCCGTAGATGATGCCGCGCTGGGCCACCTTTTGGGTTCCAGCCGCGTAAAATGTGCCGGATGTCGGGATTGGGAAAGTCGGTATAGTGCGTGGAGTGGGCGTGATTCATCGTGACGACTGTGGGAAGCGGTCCAGGACCACCGACGCCTGCGTAGTCGGTTGCGATCGTCGCGCCTGTAGGTGTCTCAATGCGGAATGTTGAGTGGGTGATGTACGTGATCCGAACCTCATCCTGGCCAAGTGCTGCCGGGATGTAACGCACTGGCGCGATCATGGACGGCGCTTGGGCCATGGCAAGGCACCGGCTTCCGTCCGCTGCAATTGCTTTGCCAGCGGCGTAGTGGCTGGCTGTGAGCGCGGCGAAAACCGCAAGACTTTGCATGATAAATGCAGAGTACCGCATGGAGCACCTCATCAATCTTACGCGAAGCCTCGCCGAACATGCAGGCTACTTCGTGGCGTTTAACGTTCAAGAATTGCCGGCATCGCTCGTGACAGTGCGTCCTGCCATGTCGGCCGTGCAATGGAGAACGTGCTCTCGATCTTGTCGCAGTCGAGAACAGAGTAAGCGGGGCGGCGGGCAGGTGTTGGATAGTCAGCCGTTGTAATGGCCTTAGCGGTTTGTGGAGTCTTGCGTCCTGCGGCTTTCGCATGACTGAAGATCGTTTCGGCAAATTCGTGCCAGGTCGTGGCTCCAGTACTCGTGAAATGGTAGGTGCCGAAGTGAACCCGATCTCCAGTGTTTATTTTTCCTGAAATAGCAAGGATCACGTCGGCGATGTCATCGGCGAATGTCGGTGATCCTTGTTGATCGGCGACGATACCGAGTTCGTCGCGCTGAGCGCCAAGACGTAGCATCGTTTTGACGAAGTTATTGCCTTCCAGACCGTAAACCCAAGCCGTACGTAAAATGATGTGATGTGCACAGGCAGCTGAAACGGCCATCTCACCGGCGGCCTTTGAGGCGCCATATGCGCTCATGGGTTGAAGCGGAGCGTCTTCTGGGTACGGGGTGTCTGAAAGCCCGTCGAAAACGTAGTCCGTCGAGATGTGGATCAGTGGTAAGCTGAGTGCAGCACAGATGACGGCTAGCCTTCCTGGCCCTTCGGCGTTCAGTTGGAAAGCGGCTTCAGGTTCGCTTTCAGCATTATCGACTGCGGTGTAGGCGGCTGCATTGACTACGACTGACGGGCGAACTTCGTCGATAAAGTGCCCGATGGTGGTTATGTCGGTCAGATCGGCAGCAGGATGACCTCTAGCGATCAGCGCCTGGCGGCTTTCGCGCGCGCGCCGGACAAGGGCGCTGGCAACCTGTCCGCTGGCGCCGATCACAGCGATTGGTCCGGACGTCATTCTTTTCGTTCCCCCACATCCATTTGCAGGCACTTAAGCACAGCCATAGGCCGATTTCATTGTGCAACGTGATTTCGCGCACGCTTCAATCAAGTGCGGCGAGGTTTGGCGCGGCGCGTGGGGGCGGTGTTGGCTGGGTCGTCAGGCCAGACATGTTTGGGATAACGGCCCTTCATTTCCGATTTCACTGCCGCCCAGGTGCCAGTCCAGAAACCTGGCAGGTCGCGTGTGATCTGAATGGGCCGGTGCGCCGGGGACAATAGATTGAGAGTCAGCGCGAGTTTTCCGTCCGCTATGGTTGGGTGCTGCTTCAAGCCGAACAACTCCTGGACTCGGATATGCAGTGCAGGGGCACTCGGCCCCTCATAATCGATTGGGTGCCGTTCGCCGGTTGGAGCCAGGAAGTGAGTAGGGGCGGAATCGTCGAGGCGCTGCTTCAGGCTCCAGGGGAACAGTGCCTGCAAGGCTGTCTCCAGAATCGCTGGGGTGATTTCTGAAATACGCGATTTGCCGGTGAGGAAGGGCGCCAGCCATTCTGGAGCCATTTGGCCAAGTGCTGTGTCGGAGAGATCCGGGAAGGAGCCATCTCCTGCTTCACGCATGAAGGCGACGCGATGGCGAAGCTGGTGCTGGGATTTGTTCCAAGGCAAAGCTGCAATACCGAGAGTAGCGATGCCGCGGGCGAGTGCGATCTGGATTTCGTTTGGGTCCTCTCCGTCGAGGCTTTCGGGATTTGACGATAGAATTATCGCGCCCAATTGAGAGGTGGTCCGGGCGCGAACAGCCATTGCGGTGCTATCGAAGTCGATCTCTCGCACTTGTTCGATCCGGTTGCCGGCGCGTTTGGCGATCTCTTCCTCTGTCGATGGGGCGGCGGCAAGGATGCGCGTGGCAGCTGCCGCACCTTGAACTTCTGCAATTATTACAAAAGGTTCTCTCGCCAGCGGATCCGCGGGATCCAGTTTTGCGCCGCGTCCACTGGCGAGGATGAATTGACCCCGTTCACCGCGTGCCTTGGCGATGCGATCGGGGAAGGCTTCGATGAGATGGCTTGCAACAGTTTTCGGTATTGAAGGTGATGCTGGATTCGCCCAGTTATCGGCAACACGTGAATTTGGTGATTGAGCGTCGATCTGTATGGACTTGTCAGCTATCCGCGCCCAGGTCTGTGCGAGATTGCGCATCTGTTTTGCGCGGCCGGACTTGTCCTGGCGAAACCGCTTCAAACGGTCAGTGAGATCTACGCTTGTGCCGCCTAGTCCGCGCTCGACGAGGAGGGCTGCTATTTCGGCTGCCTCACGGGTTGCGGGCACGCCATGCCGTGCTGCCGAAGTAACCATGCCGGCCAATCTTGGTGGAAGTGGCAAGCTGCGGAGGTTGCGCCCTAGCGGTGTAATTTGTCCGATGTGGTCAAGTGCACCCAAGGAGATGAGCGACGTGCGTGCAGCGTCCAATGCGGCTTTCGGAGGTGGATCGAGCCAGTGCAAGGATAAGGGATCGGTCACGCCCCATTCGGCGCAATCGATCAACAGGCCGGACAGATCGGCAGCGCGAATTTCGGGCTCTGCGTAATCTGGAAGGCTGCGGGTCTGCGGCTCATCCCAGAGCCTGTAGCAGATCCCAGGAGAGGTGCGTCCGGCGCGTCCGCGACGTTGATCGATCGACGATTTGGCAGCGCGGACGGTTTCAAGGCGGGTCACGCCTGCTCCGGGTTCGAACCTGGGAACCCGAGACAATCCGGAATCAATGACGATGCGGACTCCTTCGATGGTCAATGACGTTTCGGCAATCGCCGTGGCCAGAACGACCTTGCGATGACCTTTGTCAGGGGGAGCGATGGCGCGGTCCTGACTTGCGGAATCCATGGCGCCGTACAGCGGAGCGATTATCACGTCGGGGTCTGTAAGACGATTGCGTAGGCGCTCTTCGGTTCGGCGGATCTCTGCTTGTCCTGGAAGGAACGCGAGGACCGAGCCATCCTCGGTTTGCAAGGCGCGAAGAACGGCGTTGGTCATGCGGTCTTCGAGGCGCACATCAGCAGCTCGTCCGAGGTAACGGGTATCGACGGGAAACATGCGCCCGGCACTTTCGATTACTGCCGCTCCACCTAAGAGTTCCGCAACGCGGCCCCCGGAAAGCGTTGCCGACATGACAACGAGGCGAAGATCTTGGCGCAGCTCCGTGCGCACATCGAGGGCCAGAGCCAGACCAAAATCGCCATCGAGGGAACGCTCATGGAATTCATCAAAGATTACGGCGCCGATCCCCTCGAGGGTCGGGTCGGCAAGGATCATTCGGGTGAAAACGCCTTCGGTGACGACCTCGACGCGTGTCTTTGGGCTGATGCGCGTGTCAAGACGCGAGCGTACGCCAATGGTTTGGCCAACGGTCTCACTGAGCAATGAGGCCATGCGATGTGCCGCGGCGCGGGCAGCGATGCGGCGCGGTTCCAACATGATGATCCGCTGCGAGCCGAGCCAGTCCGAATCGAGTAGCGCCACAGGGACGCGCGTGGTTTTACCGGCTCCGGGCGGCGCGACCACGACTGCCGTTCCGATCGCAGCAAGCGCTTGATGAATCGCCGGCAACGCATCATCGACAGGTAGAGCTGTGAGGGAGATTGAGGACATTATGGTTAAGGTTTTTAGCGAAGATGACGACAATGTATCAAGCGCTGACCAAGGATCTTATGCATACCAAATTGGCTGCAAAATCGGCTTAATAAAATACGCTATGTCAGAAGTTAAAAACACATCCGCGGATGGGCGAACGACTACGGCCAAGCTATTGAATTGACGATCAAACCCGTTTGCGGAAAGATATATAGTAAATATCTAACTTGTCCCTTGCCGCGCATTCTACGTTGCGATAATATCAGGCAAATTTTTTGCGTTTGCACTTTAGGGAGGCAGCTTATGTCTGCCAGCGTGGTGTCACTATCGGCGGTCCGGCAGAGAGTCAGTTGCCGTCGATGGTCAAATCAAGATATTGCTGAAATTTACCGCGTGGCGGATGCCCTACGTCGAGCAGGCTTGCCGGTCGATTGCGACGAAGGCCAGACGGATGAGGGTGATTCATGGTACGCGTTCTGTAACGTTAATACTGGCGATGTGATTGTCCATTTTGCATGCATTGATGGACGGTACGTTGCAGAAGTCGGCCATCTCGGCGTTAGCTTCAGTGGCGATACACTTGGCGACATCGTTGGTCAGTTTCTGAGCAGCTACCCAGTTATCCTACCGAACAGCCAAGAGAAAGCTACACGCGTCTGGATGCATCCGGCCAGCGGACTCGTGGCCTTTATCGCCACTCTCTATTTCCTTTTGGAAATGACGCAAAGCGCAGAAGCGCGTGAAGTATCGTCTGCTATAATGATCGATGGCCAGATCATTGACACGGATGCCACTGTCGATCCTGAATTGCAAAGCGATTTGGCAGCATACTTCAATCCGAAGAGCGATCAGATTACGCGGGGCTCGCGCAGTGACGGGACGCCTGTGGATGGCATGCGGACCGTGGCCGTCAGCGCTGCAATCCTGATTGCCGGTGTGCTGATGGACTGGCATCGATCGAGCGACAAACCGATAGCGTTCGAGCCAGAAAGCATTCTCGACGCGATCTTGACAAAGTCGGGGGATGATCTGGGAGATGCGATTATCTTTGCGCTGAAGTCGGTGGCAGGTTTCGAGATTGCAGACGATGGCAGCGAGGCTCAAACGGGAGATACACCAGCTGTTCGAACGGCCCATCTTGTTCAGGCGGACAACGGCGTTGAATTGGTCGATGGAACGTTCGTAGATGCTGCAAATTTCAACGGCGATGATGGCTTGGTAATCGACGTCGACGGGGAATTCGGCGAATCCGGGCGGGCGATCGGTGCCGAATTGCTTCTTGACGGAGAATTAGGTCCTGAGGCGAATGCAGCAGAAAAAGCGATAGCTCGCGGTTCATCTGGAGAACAGCGGTTGGGCGACACAATCGCAGCTAGTGTTACGGATGGAGAAGAAGCAGGCGCGGTCGATGAGGGTGAAGCGCAAGACCCCAATGCTGGCTATTTTGAGGGCGACGGGGCTAGCTCACCAGGGGATTCAGGATTTCTCGATGCGGCTTCGGACAGCTCGACGGTGAGCCTGTTGCAGTCGTTGGGCTTGACGTCTGGAACGGCGTTCGATGCAGACATCGACTCCCTCGTGCAACTGATTGCGGAACCGTCGGATACGGACACGAGTCCGGCATCAAGTTCGTCGTTGACAGGCACAAGCGGTGATTCAGGTAGCGCTACCGGAATTTTGACGCCGGCGATTTCGACCCCGACGGGATTCTTGGCTCCCGCGCCGATTGACCTTGGCGTCAATAGCGGTCCTGGCCCTCAGGATCCGCTGCCGTCTGCAGATCAGCCCAGCGTCGTGGAAGTTGCCAAAGTGCTGGGACACTCCGGCGGGTCGCAGTCAAC